>NZ_CAMLDV010000001.1 GCF_946478835.1 uncultured Bdellovibrio sp.
AGTTGTTGGCCATTCTTTGTCGGAAGGCAATCCTAGGCCCTTGCTTTGAACCTTTCTCAAAACGATTTTCGCAGAAAGAGTTTCTTCAGGCTTTAACAAAGTGCGATCTAAAATCGCATGACCCATCAAAGAAGATGAAGAATCACTCATTCCCAATTGATAACGCCATGACTCGATACCTTTATCCCACGAAGAGTGAGTAAAGCTAAAGTCATCTCCTTTTTCCGCAACGGCAAAAAAGCCATCATAGAATGAGCCTTCATTATTGCGTGGCCAATCCATCAAAGATTTTTTGAACTGAATATAAACAAGACCTTTTGCATCAGTCGTCGCTTGCGCTACCACATTACCAGTGACGTCATAGATTTTTACTGTAGCGCCAGGAACAACTTTCGCACCTTTAAGTTCAGTCACCCACACCCAAGCTTCGTTATTGCTGTACTTCACATGCACGGCCATATCCGTCACCAAAGCAGCGGAACGAACAAAGAAGGGAGCTTTTTTATCCAGAAGGCTTCGTCCTAAAAGAGGACTTTCCATCTCAACAATATAGAAGCCTGATTTTTTAAGAGGAATACCTACGACTTCAGTCTCTGCAGCCTTATTAGGTTTTTGCACCTGCATCTTTTGCACTGGCAAGTTCTTCCACGTGCTTAAACGAGTGTCTCCCGTGGGATTGCGATTGATCTCGTTTAGATTTTTCAGAATTTCCTTAAAATTATTTGCCTCAATTTTTCCGGACCAACCAAAAAATTTTGTCTGAATATTTTTTTCCACACGACGCAAAGTCACAGCCATCGCGGCTTCGGGACCTGCCTCTATAATACCGAAGTTCGCTGCGAATTTTAAAAGTGAAGGATTCTCTCCGGTTTTAATTGTCAAAGGAAACTGTGACTTATTTGAAAGCCCACGTCCATCTTCGTCCTTAATATCTGACGGGATCACCAATTTGTAAGTTCCGTTCTGTACGAAAGGACCTTTAAATTCCAAATAGCTGATTCGTTCTTTTAAAGAGGATTCTCCATCCATATTTGTCACAAGGATCTTCTTTTTACCGGCATCTTCCAGATAAACAGCTTTGGCGTCTTTGACAGAGATAGGACTAGAGAACGACAAACGCATCGGCAAAAGCGGAATACAAGGTTTTTCCGGCGCCTCACGCTCGCAACTAAATTCAGCTTTGAAAGCTTCCGCTACCGTGAACTCGATCACTTCATCTTCTTTTGAAGAGGCACCCGATGTTGACTGAACTTTTTTGGACCACACAAGACTCACACGAGAACCAGGAGCAAAAGCGCGGTCTGCTTTTACGACAACGTAATCTCCTTTAAAGCTGTCTTTTTCGTAGATGTACTCTTGTTGAGCCGCCTCTTTGATTTTCTTTGCTTCGCTGTCTCCTAAAACTTTTGCGGGAATACGATCGCCCAGGCCTTCAACAACAAAGTAAACACCGTCATTGATAGATTCTTTTTTCACCGGAGAATCTACAAAAAGCACAAAGCTTTGCTCTGGATCAATCGGACGATAGCGAAGCGGAAAGGTTTCTTTAATATGCGGGCCACCCGTATTAAATCCGTAAACTTTCCCCATCACCGAAATCGTACACGCCGCCCCCCCAGGGAGAGCTTCATTGAAGTCATACACCCAATTGCGCGTGTCAATCCAACGGCCCTGTCCGTTCCTAAAACACTCACTTGTTGCAGGAGCGTCCAGCTTAATGTCACCAAAGCGAACCATAGGTTGTGAAAACTCAATGCGAACTTGGCTGACCAATTTCACAAAACCCTGAGGAGTGACGGTTTTTACCTGCACTTTTTCTTGAGCAAAAGAAACCGAAAACAAAAAAGAAAAGAGGAAGCTTAACATGGGAACTCCTTGTCTCTTCAAGCTTCCTCGGCGAATCACTTGTGTGTCATCTGTTTATGCCCTATGGCTACGAATCATCCACGCGGCTTTCTCATGAAAAGAAATCAGATCTTCATAGACAACAACGGCATGTGTGTCGCCTGACTTCTCAGCTTCTTCATGGTGCTCTTTAAGACGTGCGGCCATGGCCAAATGATCTTTATTTAAAATTTCAATCATTTGATGAGCGGTAATAACGTCAGATGGCGCTTCATCAATCAGAGCGGTCTTTAAAAAATCACGAAAACTCCCCGGGGCTTTAGCTCCGTAGGCACGAATGGTTTCTGCCACGGTATCAGCATTCTCTCCTAGACTCTTGTATTGAGATTCAAACAAATTATGTAAAGAAAAGAACAAGGGTCCTTCCACATTCCAATGAAAGTTTTGTGTCTTCAGCATCAAAACGTATTCTTCGGAAAGAGTTTTCGACAACGTCTGCACCGTTCTTGTCGAGTTCATGTTCATAGGTTCCTCCAGTGATTTTATCTATATGTCACTTAGATATTATCTATTGGTTCGGTTCTGGCTACTTGTGAGATAATTGACATATTAAGGAGGGCATTATGACGACGTTACAAACACGCGCGCTGCTTGCCCCAAAAATCCGTCTGGGTCGAGCCGTGTTATTTTTCTATCTGACAACCTTCCTTGTTGTAGGACTTCTGACTTATCTTTCGAATCGGTAATGACTTCTTTCTGAAGAGGAGTAAACTACTCCCATATTACTAAAAGGAGAGATTTCATGAAGAATCTGATTCTTGCCACCTTTGTCACAGTGGCTTTGAGTGCGTGTGCTCAGTTCCATAAAAAATCAGAAAATGGTACGGCACCTTCTCAAACAACTACGACACCTACAGCAACTCCTGTTGCCGCGACAAAAGCTCAAGCTGTTCTTAAGCCTTCCATCAGCTCGAAGGTAAAAGGCATTGTGCACTTTAGCGAAGACGGCGACGCCGTAAAAATTGAAACGATGGTGGAAGGTCTGAAACCGGGACCTCACGGTTTTCACATTCACGAAGTGGGTGATTGCTCTAAAGCAGACTTCTCTTCTGCAGGCGGACACTTTAACCCGGGCCATGGCAATCACGGTGCTTTAGATTCTAAAGACGCTAAAAAACGTCATGCTGGCGACCTCGGAAATCTTATGGCCGACACAAAAGGCAAAGCCAACGCCATAATTATTGTCGATGGTCTTACAGTAAAACCAGGACCTCACAGTATCTTGGGAAAAGCCATTATCATCCACAATGACAAAGATGATTTGAAATCACAGCCAGCCGGAAACTCCGGTCCTCGCGCGGCTTGCGGAGTGATCGAAGCTTTATAGAAAAGAAAAAGGAAAAAGGTACCTGGTACCTTTTTCCTTTTTTTAAACGGCTTTTACTTTTTGAGAGATCTTTCCGAAAATGCTCTGTCCTTTTTCATTGAGCATTTGCATTTCTACCGTATCACCGGACTTCATAAACGGTGTCTTGATCGATCCCGTTTCAATTTGTTCGATCATACGTTTTTCAGCTAAGCAGCTTGAACCCTTGTCATGACTTTCATTGGAAACAGTTCCACTTCCAATCACAGAGCCCGCTGCTAAATTTCTTGTCTTTGCTGCATGAGCAATCAACTGTCCAAAGTGAAAGTGCATCGCACCTGCATTGGCTTTACCAAAAAATTGGCCGTTGTAATTCACTTCTAGTGGTAAGTGAATACGTCCGCCCTTCCAAGCCTCGCCCAACTCATCTGCAGTAACTGCAAATGGCGAAAGGGCCGAAGCCGGCTTACTTTGGAAGAAACCAAATCCTTGCGCTAATTCTTCAGGAATCAAACCGCGCAAAGAGACGTCATTGATAAGCACGAACAAACGAATGTACTTAAGAGCTTCCTCTGGAGTCACACCCATCGGAACAAAATCGGTCACAACAGCCACTTCACCTTCGAAGTCTGTTCCGTGAGAGAAATCCCTTTGCGGAATATCTTCCGTTGGTGCAAGGAATTGACCGCACTCCCCTTGATACATCAAAGGCACAGTTTCCAAAGTTTCTGGAAGTGGAGCTTTACGAGCCATGCGCACAAGTTTGATGTGATAGATGAAAGCGGAACCATCAGCAAAGAGCCAAGTGCGTGGAAGTGCCGAGTGGAAGTTTTTTTCATCGACAGGAAAAGCATTCGCCGCTTTTCCTTCATTCAGATCTGTGTAGAGCTTTTGCAAAGAAGCTTCTTTTTCTTTCCAATGCTCCAAAGCCTCACGCAAATTTGCTGAAATGTGCGTCGCTTTGACAGCCGTTTTTAAATCACGGCTGATCACACAAAGCTCCCCGTCTAAACTTTGCGGGGATTTTAAAGAACCTAGTTTCACGTCTTATCCTTAGTCAAAAGTGATCATCAAGTTGGCGCCGACAGCACGGTAGTTTTTCAAACCTTCCGCTGCTTCACCGCTAGCGCTTTCATAGTACAAAGTCGCGCCCAAGTTTGGAGCGAATTTGAAGCTCGCACCGATCAAAAGAGGAATCAATGGAGACTTCACGTCGTTCACTGTTCCAATGTCTGCATTTTTATCAAGATTCAAACCCAAAGACACGCCGGCAAAAACACCTGCGTATTCTTCAAACTTGTACATTACAGCCACAGGAATATCGAGGTAGTTCATTGTGATTTTGTTGTCTGTTACACCCTCGACAGTCAAAGGTCTTTGCGTGTAAAGCATTCCAGTTCTTAAATGCCAAGCTCCTGAAATTGGGAAGTGCGCTGTCGCACCAAACTGCATACCCATTTGAGATTTTGTAGAAGCGCCATCCACATCACCAGATTGTTGACGAATTCCTACTTCCAAACCGTAATCGATATCTGCCAAAGCAGCAGAAGACATCATTCCCACAGCAGCTACTAATGCTAGAGCTAACTTTTTCATTCTACACTCCTTATATACTCTTAAGTCCAGTTCAGCGAGCCAAGCTCGCTCCGCATCCTGCGGCACCAGCCGCCGAAATAGTCCCACATTTTATTTTATTTATCAAAGCACCACACAGCATTAAGAGCCATCTCGTTTATAGCCTTTATTGTCGACACTTCGCTGTGCTCCAAAGCCAAATGATGCGGTTCGACTGTACCACGAGCGGCCAAAACAATAACGATCAATGGAAGCAAAATGCGCAATACTGTTTCAAGCTTTGAACCAGGAAGCGGAGAGTATTCGTCCTTCCATTCTCCGAACTTAATACTTTTCGTCAGCATGTAGCCCAAGCTGAAAAGCATCACTGTGATAATACAGAAAATCCACACTTGGTTTTGTTGCAACCCGCGAGCTTGCTCAAACAAAACATCCGGCGTCCACGCCATGTAATCATTAAAGCGCATGCGAACACCGTGACGCGCGAAATGGAAGTAATCGATAAACGTCAAAGAGCAAATAAGAAACCACACGCCAACAAAGTAAACCTTGTACGCAGCAAACATCGAACGTGGCCATCTTTCAGTAAAAGCCTGAAAGATCACGACAAAATAAAGTGGAATAAAAAGAAATCCAAAAATCAAAAGGTCAAAACGAAAACCCGCGATAAAAGACTGTGCAATCTCAGTAAAGACAGCATCGGGGGTCGCATGAAAGACAGACAAGAAATACAAATTCAGTCGGAAAAGCGTCATAAACAGAATCATCGCCAACGCTAAGATTCCAAGCTTGATAAACACCTTCGTTGAAAAACGCAGCGAAAAGATAAATCTATTCGGCACTGAAAAGTCCTTTGACTGAGCAAACACAAGTGAAATAATGAGCCATCTCTATAGGAGCGTATATGGCGTCCATGGTACTTTACAACTATTTTCGAAGTTCCACTTCTTATCGAGTCCGTCTGGCAATGCACATGAAAGGTCTCGATTTTGAATATAAGCCTATCAACCTTTTAAAGTCTGAACAGCGCGCTCCAGAATATTTAAAGATCAATCCGCTGGGAGGAGTTCCCACGCTCGTTCATAACGGCAAAGTGATTCCAGAATCTTTTGCGATCATGGAATACCTCGACGAAGTTTTTCCCGAACCAGCCCTTTTCCCTAAAGATGCTTATCTTAAAGCGCGCATTCGCCAAGTGTGTGAGGTGATTAATTCCTTTATGCACCCAATGGGGAATTTAAAAACGCTTAAGTACATGGAGCAACACCATGGTTACACTCAAGAACAAAAAGAAGAGTGGTTTAAGCACTGGGCGACTCAAGGACTCGAAACTTTAGAATCAACACTTAAAGAATTTGCGGGCACTTACAGTTTCGGCAACCAAGTCACAATGGCGGATCTTTTTTTGATCCCGCAACTTGTGACATGCCAACGATTTAAAGTGGATTTGTCTCCGTATCCAACACTCGTAAAGATCAGCGAAAACTGCAACAAACTGGAAGCTTTCCAAAAAGCTCATCCATTCAAACAAATCGACACGCCGGAAGAATTTAAGAAATAAATCGATCAGAAGATTAGGCCTTAAAAATGCAACAGCGGATCTTTGCTCTCGCCAGATCCGCTGTGAGTGATCCCTTTGTCCGAAACACAAAGGAGGCCCGATATGCGTAACCACCAGTTACGTACTATTCGGCGTATTTTACGCATCACTAAAGCTTCTCTGATAATTATACTTCACATCTTGACGATTATCGCAAAGCTAAAAGCTCTTTAAAACTTTGCCGCAACCTAAATCCCAACAAGTAACATAGGACTAAGGTCGGGACTAAAAATCCCGGGCAAAGCGAATCAAGGATCTCAGCCCTGGCAAGAGCACCTAATTAGAATGGATGAAAAGGAAATTCCATTTATCGATCACGGGAATCGTGATGAAAACAAGCATTGAAATATTGAGCCACATGAAAAAAGGCAACCAGCGTTCTGTGCCGTTGGATTTGTAGTAACGATAAAATTCCTGCATGACTTTAAAACAGAATGGGAATGTTAGAAGGATGAACATCCAACTTGCATGCACAAACATCGGAGCCGCCAACGCAACTCCCACATACACGAATGTATAAAGACCGACATGGAAAAGAGTTCTTTGCATTCCCAAAGCTACTGGCAAAGTTGGGATTCCGCCTTTGGCGTAGTCATCTTTGAACTTAATCGCCAAAATCCAGAAGTGCGGCATCTGCCACAAGAACATGATCAAGAATAAGTACAAAGATTCAGGATTAAAGATATCAGGATTCGCAACCGCGTATCCGATCGTCACAGGCAAGGCACCCGGAATTGCACCTGGAACTGCTGCGAATACCCAACGTCTTTTCCAAAACATGGTGTAAGCAATGTTATAAAGAAAAACGCAGAACAGCCCCACCCAACCTGCAACAGGTTGAAGGGTGAAAAGGAAATTCAAACCGACAACGATAAAGCTCACGGCCAAAATGCCCGCGGCAGCTGGTTTGATTTTTCCAGCGGCAATCGGACGTTTTGCTGTGCGAGGCATTTGTTGATCGAGTTTCCACTCTTGAACCTGATTCAAAGCCAAGGACCCCGAGCTTAAGAAATAAATCCCCGCCAAGGTCTCAAGAAAGATTTTCCAGTCAAAAGTTTGTTCGATTTGAAAACCAGTGGCATAGCCGGCCAATCCCGCAAGGACCGAGAACACGACTATGCCAAACTTAGTAAGATCCGCGTAAATTCTTAACACGGTCTTATAGAGGACTTACCTCAACAACGCGTGTAACGATGTCCACAACGCTAAAGAGGAGAAGAACGATTAGGAAGAAGAAACCTGTCGCGAAGATCGCGCGATTCATATTTGTGTCGTCTTTCAAGTGCATGAAATACAACAATACGAATGTCGCCTTAATAGCCGCGATCAAGAACGCGATGGGAGCTGCAAAAGCACCCAATTGCGCGTTGAAGTGATGCGCGATCACCGTCAAGAAAGTCAAACCGAACAAAGCACCTGCGACTTTAAGGTAAGTCGACATCGGTGTGATGTGCGGATGAAGAACGTTAGCTTCGTTATTTGAGTTATGATTCGCCATTGATTACCCCACCAAATAGAGAAGAGGGAACAGGAAGATCCAGATCAAGTCGACGATGTGCCAGAAAATACCGACACCTTCTACAGGCAACCAGTATTGAGAGTGGAAATCGCCACGAATTGTTCTGATCAAAAGCCAAGTGATCAAACCCATACCGATCAACACGTGGATACCGTGAAGACCCGTCATCGCATAGTAGAAACCAAAGTACATACCAAGGTTTGCATGCTCTGGGTGAACTTTCGCTACATCCAAGAAGTGACCTGGGTAAAGACCCAAGTGGAACTTATGCGTGTATTCGAAGTACTTAATGCACATGAAGATCGCGCCACAGAATACTGTCGTCGCCAAAGCGATCGCTGCATTCTTAGTTTGATTCTTCTGGATGAAGGAAATCGAAATCGCCATTGTGAAAGAAGAGAAGATCAGAACAAGAGTGTTCACGAATCCCAACTTCCAATCCAAAGATTTAGCGCCCTCAGCAAACATCTCAGGATAGATGTTGTGGAAGATCGCATAACCCACCAAGACCGCTCCGAACATGAGGATCTCAGTGACCATGAACAACCAAATACCTTGTTTACCAGCATCGTACTCTTGGTTCGCATCTTTAAAGTGGTGCGAAACGTGAGCTGAATGGGTGTGCTTAATGTTATCTGTACTCATATGGCCCCGCTGTTACAATCGGTTCAACCGCAAAGTTATCGTGAGGAGGAGGAGAAGCTGTTTGCCACTCCAACGTTTTAGATCTCCAAGGATTCATTGGAGCCTTCTCACCTTTTCTGATCCCTTGTACGATCGTCCAAAGACCGAACAAGAAACCAGTTAGGATCAACCAAGAACCTACAGTCGAAATCTTATTCAAAGTTTCGTACGCAGGGATGTAGTCGAAGTAACGACGTGGCATACCCATCGCACCCAAAATGAATTGAGGGAAGAACGTCACGTTGAAACCGATAAAGATAAACACGAAAGACAAACGAGCTGTCGTTTCGTTGAACATCTTTCCGAACATTTTCGGGAACCAGTAGTAGAAACCACCCATCAACGCCATCAAAGTACCACCCACCATTACGTAGTGGAAGTGAGCTACGACGAAGTATGTATCGTGGAAGTGAACGTCGATTGGAAGAGTCGCAAGCATGATACCTGTCACACCACCGATCGCGAATAAGAACAAGAAGCCCAAGGCAAACAACATTGGAGAATCAAAAGACACAGAGCCTTTGTACAAAGTTGCTACCCAGTTGAACATCTTGATCGCCGTTGGAACACCCACCAGCATCGTGATGAAAGAGAACAAGATACCCGCCGTTGCTGACTGACCAGATACGAACATGTGGTGACCCCAAACGAAGAAGGAAACCGCAGCAATACCTAGTGAAGAGTATGCAATCGCCGTGTAACCGAAGATCACTTTGCGAGAGAACGTTGTGATCAATTCAGACACAACACCCATCGCAGGGATGATCATGATGTAAACCGCAGGATGCGAATAGAACCAGAAGAAGTGTTGGAACAACACCGGGTCACCGCCCAATGCCGGATCGAAGATACCGACACCGAACAATTTTTCAGCGGCCAACAACAACAACGTGATCGCAAGAACTGGCGTTGCCAACAATTGCAAGATCGCTGTTGAGTAAAGCGCCCACACGAACAAAGGCATTCTGTGCATTGTCATGCCCGGAGCTCTTAGTTTGTGAACTGTGACGATGAAGTTCAAACCCGTCAATACAGAAGACATACCCATGATGAAGGCACCAAGTACCATCATCACCGTCGCAGTTCCTGTTCTGATTGAGTAAGGCGTGTAGAACGTCCAACCTGTATCGATTTTCTTAAAGAAGAAAGTCAAAATCGCAAGAGCCGCACCAGCCATGAAGCAGTACCAGCTTGCCAAGTTGATTTTCGGGAAGGCCACGTCTTTTGCTCCGATGTGCAGAGGCAAGAAGAAGTTACCCAAGATCGCCGGGATACCAGGAACGATAACCATGAAGACCATGATCGCGCCGTGATATGTAAGGACTTGGTTGTAAACGTCGCCGTTTTTCAAAACTTGACCCACATTTGCTGCTGTATTTGGAGCGAAAAGTTCCAAACGAAGAAGCAAGGCCATGATTCCACCTACAAGGAAGAAGAACATAACCGTGATAATGTACATAAGGCCGATACGTTTATGGTCAACAGTTGTTAACCAAGACCAGAGGCCTTTTTCGTGATTAATATAGTTGTCACCGTGATGAGCTGAATTTGTAGCCATAGGTGCGCTCCTTATTTCAATTCCTTGATGTACTCAACAAGCGCGCTGAGTTCATTTTCGTTTAACTGACCCTGGAATGTTGGCATAACACCTTTAGGGAAACCTTTTACGATATGTTTGTTCGGCTCAAGAATCGATTCGCGGATGTAGTTTTCATCCACCATGATTTTTGCACCGTCATCGATCGTCTCTTCTGTTCCGAATTTCTTGAACAGAGAAGGACCGACTTTAACCGCAGGAGAATCAACAGAGTGGCAAGAAGCACAAGCTTTCACCGCAAAAAGTTTTTCACCTTTTTTAGAAAGAGGAAGATTTCTTTCTTCTTGGCCTTGCTCTAGGTATTTGTCGAAGTCTTCGCGAGAAACAACTTTCAACTTACCGATCATGCCCGAGTGAGAGGTTCCGCAGTACTCAGTACAGAAGATGTGGAAGTCACCCAATTTATCCGCGCGGAACCACAAAGCTGTGTAACGGCCCGGAACGGCGTCTTGTTTAATACGGAAAGATGGAACGAAGAAAGAGTGGATCACGTCGTTCGAAGTCAAAAGAAGTTTTACGTCTTGTCCGATGGGAACAACAACTTCATTCACAGTCTTGTAACCGTTTTTGTATTCGATCTCCCACGCCCATTGTTTACCAAGAACGTTAATTTCTAGAGCGTTCTTCGGCATTGTGCGCATGTCGTGATAGATGTACCAACCCCAAGCAAACACTGCGAGGAAGATCACAAGTGGAATGAAAGACCACAAGAACTCCAAGAAAGTGTTGTGAGAGATATAGGCAGTTTTGTCATCCGGAGTTTTACGACGATACTTCCAAACGAAGTAGATCATCCCACCAATAACAAGAACGCAGGCAATGAAGCTTGTGATCAACAAGAAACCATAGAGATTATCTACCTGCTTAGCAATCTCAGTTCCTTGTGTGGGCATGAAGGATTGGGCCTTCGCTAAATTAAACCACATCATGTACTTTTATCTCCCCGCCGACTTGGTCTTCACTCTGCGAGAGCGGATGTAAATCGGCAATAACCATAAAACCATCACCAGAACCATCAGCGCTCCACCGATCTTCATCACATTGAAGGCCGCTAGAGTGTACTTGCTCTGTTGTGGGTCATACTTAAAACAATAAAGCACCAAGTGCTCAACGAAACTTCCGATCTTTCCATCGGCCGCTTCGTTCAACGCAAGCTTAATGTCCTGAGGATTAAACATAATCCCCGGCAAATAACGTGAGATCGTTCCGTCAGGAGTGATGATCACAGCCGCAGAAGCGTGTGCCCACTCTTGAGCTTTTTCGTCCCACTTAAATTTAAATCCCAAAGACTTCGTCAGCGTTTGAACTGTCGCCTCATCCGCTGTGATAAAGTGCCAGCCTTGTGCGGCCTCCGGGCGCTCATACAGCTTCATGTAAGTCTCTTTTTTCTTGGCAGCCAAGTCAGGAGTCTCTTTTGAGTCAAAACTCACAGAAAGAATTTTATACTTCTTTCCTACCGTCCAATTTTGGTCCATCAATCGCAAAGCGTCTGTCAGACCGTTCAAATGGAAATTGCAAAGACCTGGGCAAGAGAAATAAACCGGAGAAAGAATCACGGGGTGTTTGCCATCGAAGAAAGAACCCAAAGTCACTTCTTGGCCGTTATCATCTTTCACTTTCAATGAAAGATCGATTTTTCCACCAAGCTTTTCATCAATGCCGACACCTGCAAGCTCCTTCGGTTGCTCGTTAGCGACCATCGGCGCAGGTTGTCCGTCATAAGCTTGCGCATTCAATGAAAACAAAACGAGAACGACTGCAGAGAGAGCCGTTCCCATTGTTTTCATTTTCAAAACAAGCTTACTGTTTCGCATTTTAAATCCCTAATTATTGTGCTGTTTTTGCAAACTCAGCAACTTTAGCAGGATCGTCTTTAGATTTATTGTTAGTGATAGAATCGATGTACCATACAAGGGCCCAACGGTCTGCCGGCTTGAAGTGAGCGTAAGAAGCCATTGAAGAACCTTTGATACCGTTCTGAAGAACTTTAAAGTGAGCAATCACGCCTTCACCTTGAGTCCACTTACCTTCAACAAGGTTACGAGGTTTTGGGTTCAAAGCTGCACCGGCAGCACCGTCACCGAGACCTTTTTCACCGTGGCACATAGCGCAGTTTGTTTTGAAAAGCTTTTCACCGTAAGCAACAAGCTCAGGAGTAGAAACCCAAGGTTCTTTTACTTGAGTGATATCGAAAGCCGGCGCCGCTCCCTCAGCAACTGGTGCATTTGGATCAACTACGTTTTCCGCAAGATCCACACCCTTGTTCACAACAACAAGGTAGAAGAAGAAGGCAAGGCAAAACGCCATGGAGAAAGCAAATGCAATCAAACCAGCGCGATTATATTCATCTCTATTTTCAGACATAGGTTGGCACTCCCTAGGGGACGCAAAATAGTTTTGTCACAATATTGTAATGTATTGTTCTAACTAACGTAAAACCCGAGTGTCGGCAACTAATTACGCCGACACCGTCGAGATACTTAATTGCGACGCTAGGCGCCAAGAGGAGTTAGAAAAGATAACCGCGAGTGATGTTCACAAACTTTTCAGGAGATTCCACGTTGGCGCAGTGGCCTTGACCTTCAATAACCTGAAATTTTCCTCGAGAAAAAAGACTCGCCAAAGCCTTCGATTCATCCATCGACAAGAGTTTGTCGTGTTCGCCGTGAAGAACCAGAACTTCATTGTTCACTTTTTTCATATCTGCGCGAATATCAAGCCCATCAAGGGCTTCAAGGACCCAGTGGCCGACCGTTTTCACGGCGTGAAACGCATCTTCTACAACAACTTGTTTAAAGAAATCCGTCTCAGGATTATTATTATGAATCGTAGAGCCGATCACTGCCGCTGTCAGATTCTTGTCTTGCTTCATCTGTTCAAAAGCCGCAATCATCGAGCGATCAAACGTAACACCTTGCGCTCCGACAGGGTCCAGCAAAACGGCCTTCTTAAAAAGACCAGGTTCTTTGGCCATCATCAAAGCTGCAATTAGACCCCCGGTGGAATGTCCAACGACATGCATCGGACCACGGCCTGATTTTTTGATCACAGAAATAAAGTCATCAGCAAAAGTGTGCAAATTCACTTCGCTCGCGTCTTTAGGAGGCGTGCTCTTACCGCAACCGCGAAACTCTGCATAGATCAAAGCACCTTTGTAGTCTTTGCCAGCAGCACCCTTTTTCCAAATCTCTTCAGAAGGATACCACCAACGATTCGAAGAAAGATTTCCGTGAATAAAGAAAACATCTTCAGGAACTAAACCTTCTTTGACTTCAAAGTGAATCATTCGCGACCCACCTTGATTTCGTCATTACCAGAGCGAACTTCACCACGGAATGGATAACCTTCGAAATCCTGACCTTTGAAAAGTTTTTTGTTTCCTGTCACGATTTCATAAACCCAAGCCGCTGTGAAATTAGGAACGGCTTCCACCATTTTGTGCTCAGAACCGTTGATATAAAGACGGCTTGCGCGAGCTTCCATCGGAACCGCATCCCAGTATTCATCAAGAACGCTGGTGTTGATGTACTGATCTTGCCGAGCGATCATCAAATGCAATGCGCGCGCAGGGATAGACGCTGTTTGATCGATAGGACGAGCTTTGCGGATTCCTTGGACCAAACGATATGTCGCTTCAAGCTTGAACGGATTTTCTAAAACAATCGGCTCTGCTTGCGGATACGTCGCATACACGATTTGGTGAAGATAATAATCGTACAAATCATCATCCGACATTTTGTTGAACGGGAAAATCTGACGAGTCGCCCAGATCTGCGCTTTGATCCAATTATCTGTGCCATCCAGAGGACGCGTGAATGGCGCCATCATGACCAGATTTTTCACAAGATTTGGATAAGCAGCGGCAAAGCCTGCGGCAATGCCGCCACCGTAGGATAGCCCAACTAAATTAAAAGGGCCTTTAAAATTCATTTTAGTTAAAAGTGCCTTCAAATCTTGAACTTGATTCTGGAAAGGAATCACTTCCAAAATAGGCGCATACTTTAAAAGCGTTTGTCCTTGTCCAATCGGATCATAACGGAAAACACCAATGCCTTTTGCAACAAGAGCCTCTGTGAATTCATCCCATTGACGAGTGCTGTAGGTAAGACCGTTGATCAAAATGACCGTCGGCTTCTGTCCTTCAGCAGGCACATAATCAACATACAATTCTTTTTGCGGAGAAATTGCCACGAAACCTTTAAAGGCTTCTGCTTTCGCGAGAGACTCCATCGAAACGAACAAACCGGAGCAAACAACCAAAGTAGCCAGGATCAAAGATTTCATAAAAATTCCCCCTAAAGAATTTTATAGAACAATGCCGCCGTCGACGCTGATGACTGCGCCGTTAATATAGCCAGCCTGTTCACTTGCCAAGAATAAACATGCGTTTGCAATATCTTCAGTTTCCCCAAGGCGAGCTACGGGAACTTTGGCAGCCATAGAGTCGATAACTTCTTTAGGCATTGCATTTGTCATCGCTGTTCTAATGAAGCCTGGAGCGATCGCATTAGAAGTAAAGCCTTTGCGACCCAATTCTTTGCCCCAAGTTTTAGTCATACCGATCACGCCTGATTTTGCAGCGGCGTAATTCGTTTGACCGAAGTTACCGTAAAGACCCACAACAGAAGAAATATTGATGATACGCTTGCTGTTAGAAGAGGCGTTGAATTTTTCCAATAACGTTTTTGTAACGTTAAAAAGACCTGTCAAGTTTGTGCTGATAACTGCATCCCAATCTTCAGGTGCCATCTTCGCAAAAGATTTATCGCGAGTGATACCAGCGTTGTTCACAAGAATATCCACAGCCCATGGAAGAGAAGCCGCTGCTTTTGCAACGGAATCACGATTTGTCACATCGACTTGGGCAATGTGAACTTGCGCGCCGAATTTAGAAAATTCTTTTTTCGCGTTTTGCAAAGCTTGTTCAGAATAATCCCAGATAGAAACATTTCCACCGGCTTCTAAAAAGTTTTGTGTGATTTGAAAACCGATACCGGAAGCTCCTCCAGTAACGATGGCATTTTTATTTTTAAAATCGAAATTAATATTTTTCATACAACGGGCTTACCCCGACAAGCCCTGGGTTCGTCAAAGGAAATCGGACTTTTTCGCTCTGTGAATAGAGTAAATACTCAATATTTCTTTTCTTGCCAAAAGCAGAAAAATGCTTTGTAGATTAGCGAAATCTTAAAGGAAATATAACGATGAACAAACAAAAAGCGACAATCGTAGGAACCGGAATGTACGCGCCTGAGCGAGTCATTTCCAACCAATATTTCAATGATCTTTACAAAAAAGACATCGGAACTTTCTTAAGCGAACAAAGAAATATCCGTGAACGCCGTTGGATGACGGAAGATCAACGCACTTCAGATCTCATCATTCCTGCTGCGGAAGAAGCGATGAAAAAAGCAGGTATCACTGCAAAAGATCTTGATCTTATTATTGTCTCTACAGACACGCCTGATTATCTCTCCCCTTCCACAGCGTCTGTTGTTGCCTATCGCATGGGAGCGGTGAACGCGGGAACTTATGACATCAATACAGCGTGTGCGGGTTTTGTTGTCGGTTGTGATATCGCTTCTAAATATATCGCAGCAGACAGCAAATATAAAAACGTGTTGGTTGTTGGTGCGTATGCCATGAGTAAGTATTTGAACTTCGACGATTACAAAATCGCTTCGTTGTTTGCCGATGGCGCGGGCGCCGTAATCCTTCAGCCTTCTAAAGACGGCACAGGATTTATCGACAGCCAAATGTATACTGACGGCCAATACCATGACTACATGGGGATTTATGCCGGAGGTTCTGCACAACCTGTCACTCACAGTGTGATTGAAAACAAAGGTCACTTGCTGGCATTCCCAAAACGCATTCCGCCAGAGACCAACGGCATTCACTGGCCGCGTTTGACGGGGATTTTGCTAGATCGTCTGAATAAAAAGCCTCAAGACATCAAACATTTCTTTATCACTCAGTTTAACGTGCAAAGCATTTATGAAACTTTGGATAAATTAGAACTTCCTCGCGATCGCGCTCATTACATTATGGATCGCTATGGCTACACGGGTTCTGCTTCTATCGGTATGGCCGTTGCGGACGCAGCCAACCAGAAGAAAATGAAAAAAGGTGATTTGGTCTTTATGTTGGGTTCTGGCGGTGGTATGAGCATGGCTGCTCTCGCCCTAGAGTGGGGATACGACACATAACCGAGGGTGATTTATGGAACTTGATTGGCTAAAACGCTGGAAACTTTATTCTCCGAATAATATCGCTATTAAAGATGGCGAGACGGGCCGTGAATTTTCTTACGCTAAACTTTTTGATTTAGCCAATCGTGGCGCTCACCTTCTACATACAGAGTTTGGCATTTGTAAGGGCGACCGCGTGGCCGTTCTTGCAACGAATGAACTTGAATACGTGTTTTTGTTCTTTGCCTTGCAAAGACTTGGCGCCATCATGGTGCCTGTGAACTTCCGCCTCACTCAGCGTGAGGTGGATCACATCATGACGGATTCGTCTCCGAAATTGATTTTGTTCCAAGAGCCTTATCGTGAAATCGTTGAGAACCTTCCAAAGACTGTGAACCCGGCAAAACTTCTTTTGCAAGGCGAAAACAGTTTCGCGACAAAACTTGAAACAACGAAAGCTTCTGAATACAAATTCAATGTTCAAGAAACGGATCCGGTGATGATTCTTTATACGTCAGGCACGACGGGCTCTCCAAAGGGCGCGATCCTCACGTATAAAATGCTTTTTTGGAATTCGATCAATACGACATTCCGACTGAATATCTCGCAATCCGATTGCACCGTGATTTTCCTTCCGTTCTTTCACACGGGCGGCTGGAATGTTCTGACAACTCCGTTCATCCATCGTGGTGCGAAGGTTGTGTTCTTAAAAAAATTCGATGCTGAGCAGATTTTAAGTCTGAGCGAGCAAGAAAAAGCGACGATTATGTTTGGCGTTCCTACAACGATGGACATGATGGCGCGCTCTGCGATTTTTGAAAAAACGAATTTACAGAGTGTTCGTTATGCCATCGTCGGTGGCGAACCAATGCCGATTGAACTTATTAAAGTTTGGGATAAAAAAGGCATTCCGATTCGCCAAGGATATGGACTCACAGAGTTTGGACCGAATGTGTTTTCTTTAAACGAAGAAGACGCTCTTCGCAAAATTGGCTCCATTGGTTTTCCTAATTTCTATATCGAAGCGAAGGTCGTTGATAACGACGGCCGTGAACTGGGCGACGATGAAGTCGGTGAACTCGTTTTGCGCGGGCCAATGTGCATGCAAGGTTACTGGCACAACGAAAAAGCGACTCAAGAGACGATCAAAGAGGGTTGGCTTTACACGGGGGACCTCGTTCGTCGCGACTCTGAAGGTTATTTCTATGTCGTTGGTCGCAAGAAAGACATGTTCATTTCTGGCGGAGAAAACGTTTACCCTCCAGAAGTAGAACAAATCCTGCGCAAACATCCTCAAGTGCTTGAAGCCGCTGTGATCGGTGTTCCTGATGACAAGTGGGGCGAGGTTGGTAAAGCGTTTGTTGTCGCAGGTAATACGTCCCTAACGGCGGATGAACTTCACAATCACTGCTTGCAGAATTTAGCGAAATTTAAAATTCCAAAACATTTTGTGTTTTTACCGTCATTGCCTAAGGGTGATAGCGGAAAGATTTTAAAACGCAAACTTGCAGAAACAGCTCTTTAATCCTCGCCGTTCCATTCGGGCGGACCGAAGAAGTGTTTTAGTTTTTTTGTGATTCCTGGGGTTCGTTGAGCCCCTTTGCACATATCGATGAACTCACGCATATTCGACTCAAACGGATTTCGATAATTCACTTTTTTAGTAATGCCGTAAACGCAAGCTTCTTCTTCGGGCACAAATGTTCCAAACATTTTATCCCAAATAATCAATGCTCCAGCATAGTTCTTATCGATATACTGTGGATTCTTTGCGTGGTGCACGCGATGATGACTTGGCGTATTTAAAATCCATTCTAAGGGGCCTAAGGATTTCACAAGCTGCGTGTGCACGAAAAATTGATAGGCTAAGTTCAGTGAAACGATAAACGTGATCCACTCCGGACTGAATCCCAAATAGGCCAGCGGCAGCCAGAAAATCCACATGCCTGTGAATGGATAAAGCACACTTTGGCGAAGGGCCGTGGAAAAGTTCAGATATTCAGAAGAGTGGTGGGCCACGTGGGCTGACCAAAACCAGCGGACTCTGTGGCTTATGCGATGAAACCAATAATAAAGAAAATCCTGCGCAACAAAAAGCACCACAAACCACAGCGCGCTGATATTTTCCGGGACAAGATGCAGACCGCGCTCATAGAGATTTGTGTAAAGTGTCACAACGAAAAGCCAATTGATAAAAAGAAAAAAGAATTCGGCTCCTTGTTGAAGCAAAGACAGCGCAGCGTTATTCGCCATGTCTTTTAAATCAAATCTCTCAGGATGATTCTTACGGCTGAAAAAATATTCGCCGACAATAAAGAGCACAAATATTGGCCCCAATCCTAGCAACAGAAATTCGGGCTTTATAGGAGGAGGATTCATACAAACGCATAATATCATAAAAATTTTGAATTATACATCGGCGTTTACCGGGTTTATACCAAGAGACCTTTAGGAGGCCGTATGTTCAAAAAATTTCTCATTTTCGCACTGGCTGTGACTGCTCTTTCTTTGAATGCGCAAGCGGATCAACATTTCGTTGGCGCTCGTCAATTTGCTGACATGATTGAAAAGTACAAAGAGGCTTGTGCGCAAACTTGCCAAAAACCTTTCCGTGAAGCTGTCCTCTACAAAAACGGAAAAAATTATTCCGCATTTCTTTCAAACACGGAAATGCTCGCGCTTCAAAAAATCGCTTTCCGCCAATCTTACATTTGGGCGGATACAATTCTTGAAGGCGACTTCTATGCTGATGGCAACACGGTGTTGACTGAAGTCATCGGTATTTTCAGAGGCAGCAATCTTGTCGGTTACAAAATTGCCTATGCAGAGCGTGCTTGGGAAACAAGCGCTTGTGACTTTGACGGTGAAGACATGTCGACACTGGATTCCTGCACTGAAGGCGTGATCCGCGAAACAAGTTATGTTTCCAAAGATCTTAAGACTTTCATTCGCAATCACGACGACATCGCGAACTTCTACAATTAATATTTCTTCACAAAGAGCCCGACCTTTCTACGGCACGGGCTCTTTGCGCGAACTTCGCGGAATACTCCGCAAAATTTCCTTGTCTCAATTTAAGACTGCTCGACTAAAAATCTAAACTTTTCCCTCTAGATAACCGAATGAAAAAGAATGAAACGGTGTCTATTTCTACTTCTATTTTCATTCGGAATTCTATCTTGTACGAACGTTCAGCGCTCTCCAAGTTCTGAAATGTATGATGCCGATCGCGCCAACCGCATTCAGGAAATTGATTTAGAACTTTCTAAATATTGGAATAACGACTGGCGTACAAGCCAACAGGCTTTTCAAACGATGCGCGAAGCAACCAATCAAACTCTTTTTGACGGAAGTGCTTTACGTGATCCTAAGGTTCGTCAGCAAGTGGAAAAATTGATGGGTGAAAGACAGTTCCACGTCAATCAGCTTTCTTCCAAACTGCAACTGCGTGACTGGTCCGGTTTGGGACCGTGGTTTGAAGCGACTTTCCGTCCTCGTCTTTTTGACAAAGAAGAAGTGATGGAGGTTAAGAACCTGGCTGATTTCAAATTAGGAACGAAAAGGAATCCTTTTCCGCTAGAGCACCGCTTTTATAATTCCTACTCTTTGCGCTTTGCAAATCTTCTTCCTGCAGAGTCCGAGGCGCCTTTTGCCGGAGACAAAGAGGATCGCCGTCAAAAATATTTAAAAGCACAATTGGAGTGCAATAACGATATCATTTACGACGATGGCTTTTTGTTCTTCACCAGTGAACGTCACAGCCGCGTTTACGAGTTCAACTGGTACTTCAACAAAGTCAACGGCCAGAAAGTGCGCGTGAAGTTCACTCCAGCTGTAAGCCATTGCCAGTTTAAATTCTATGATCCAGAGATCTCTTCAACATGGACTCATGGATTTGAACTTACCGATATCGGGGACGCGTCTCCAGAGTGGATTAAGCTTACCAACCAAGTCGATATTTGTGCGCGTCCTGAAGGAAACTTCGGCAATACTCCGACAAGTTTTTTCTGGCAGCAGGATTTTAACTTTACGACATGCCCTCAGTCTTTCGAGAAAATGGTGAATCTGCGTGATCCTTACGTTTCTATGAACCGCAAGGTTATGTCACTCACGGGATCAGGTCTTAAGCGTAAAGACTTTAATGATAAAAACCCGATGGCAGAGCTGGATTTTTCAAAAGCACCGAAGTTTGACGTCATTTGGGTGTCGTCGCTGAATTTTTCTGCCGACTTTTACGGAATGATCATGGCACGAGCTCTTCGTTACCATGCCGAACGCGGCACGCAAGTTCGTATTCTGGTTCCTGAAGTCACGATGACGAAAAAAGACAAACATATTTTGGAATGGCTGCAAGTCGGCGTTCCGAATATCAAAGTTCAATACTACAAATACCGTCTTTCAGAAAAACACGACGGCGGTTGGCTGGATAAGTTTCACCGTGTGAATCACACAAAGCTTATCATTGGCTACTCTGCTAAAGATCCAAGTGCCAATTTCTTGATTACGGGTGGCCGTAATATTCGTGATTCCTACATCTTTAGTGATACGCCTTTTTATAAAGCTTATAAATATCTCAAAAACTACGGCGAAGGTGAAGAAGCGTACATCTATTATAACGATTTCGAAATTGAGCTGCGTGGTTATCAGTTTGTGAAATCTGTAACATCACAGATGTTGGCCTTCTGGATGCGCGATCCGGAAACTCAACGTTTTAGATCAACAAATCTGAACATTCCAAAACTTGCAGATGCAGACCAAGTTCGTCGTCTGACGTCGTTACCGACGTTGTATCCACTAGTCCGTCATATTATGTCTTTGCCTTACTTTGACGGCTATCAGTTGGAAAGATTCTATATTAATATGATTGATTCCGCGCAGTCGGAACTTCTTCTCACAACTCCTTACTTCCGTCCTTCGGTGGCGATCAGTGCGGCCTTGGATCGCGCCGTACAAAGAGGCGTGAAGGTCAAAGTTATGACCCGCATTCACTTAGCAGGCGACGGAACTCCGCAAATTGCGGAAGACGTGAATAAGCAAGGCGTGAACAGACATCTTAGCAACGTTGACATTTACGAGTGGACAGACGAAAAATCCATCCTGCATGCAAAGCTTCTCGTGATTGATCGCAAGCTTAGTTTTGTAAGCAGTGTAAATTTAAATCGTCGCAGTTTTATTCATGACACAGAAAGTGGCGCTTTGATTCTTCATGAAAAAACGGCCGAAGAATTACGCACAGAGATTCTGAACTTCTTACGTCAGGGTCGCAAGATCACAAATCAGGAAAGAATTTCTTGGATTAACGGCACTCTGATTGATTGGGCCGATTCTTACTTCTAAAAATTAGCGGTACGGAGCCATCGGCGGGACTAACTCGGACGGCTCCACGTTGCCAAAAGCCAACGGTTGGCCTTTTAATAAAAAATCCTGATACGCTTTTGAAGAAACATCAGCGAAAGAATTGAGTTTGCTTTCTTCTCCTAAGTTATCCACAGAGTGTTTGCAGGGTTTTTCTGAAGAACATTTTTCACATGTCTTCTTCCACCCTTTTTCATTTTTCTCGTAGGAAATATGTTTAAACCCATCTTCTGAGTCGCCAGAAATTTTTACGGCTTTCACAACCGCACCGTTTTCTTTCTTAACAAAGAGCCCGTGTAAATTGCGCACGTCAGAAATACTACCCTTCACCGGATTTATATTTACTGTTGCCATCATACGAAGATGCAGATTTTTCTTAGCGTCACTCCATTCATAGCGAAGCTTGCCGGTTTTACGCTCAACCCACATCGACCATCCGGCGGTGGAGTGAGCTCCTACGTATTTTTTATCCTGACGGGTATAGAGAACAAACGGTGCATGATCTTTGATTTTGATTTCGACAGAATGATCCCATGCAAACATAGAGTGTCCCGTTGGCAGCGTTTGGCTGCGAAACTCCACCTGCTGGTAAGATTCATTTTGATTCTTCTTGCGGCATTTTGCAGGAACCTTGAGCAAAGCTTCTTTCTTCCAGCGATTGTCGTAAGAAAGCAGACGTTGATTTTCAAGACTGCAAAGGATTTGCTCTTCAAATGCCATTTCGGCCGTGGCGGCTTCAATTCCTCCCACATGTTCGGCCGCCCAAGAATCCGCTTCTGGGAAATGACTCCATACATTCAGAAGAAAGGAAAAGACCAACTCCATTAACATGGCCCTATCTAAAAAGACTTTCAGGCGGATTGCAAAACAAAAAGCTGTTGGCTGTTTGAAATCGAACAAAACTTTCGTCGAGCTTTAAAAATCCCGCAAGATATGCGATGAGAACTCGTGTAAACTGACAAGTATGTATAAATACCTCATCCTTCCTTTTATTATGTTGGCTTTATGCGCATGCCAGCAAGGGCCCACGCTGGGCCCGGGAGATGAGAATCATTTGGCCAGTGCCGCAGAATCTGACTGCGGTTTCGTACAAAATGCCTATGGCCAGCGCGTTTCTTGGAAAAAAAATATTCCGATTATTTTAGAACTGCATAAAAGTTTTGCGCCTGAATATGAAGAGGTTCTTCGGCGTGCAGCCCAACACTGGAATGATGCTGCGGGAATGACTTTGTTCCGTTTTGAAAGAACGGCCAGCACACTTTCTGAAAAAGCGACCAAAGATTCCATGAACACTATTCACTGGATGCTGGATTGGCCAGAGTCGCAAAAAAGCCTGCAAGCTTTGACAAATCTTTATTGGCGCAGCAATCAGCTTTATGAGGCCGACATTGCCGTCGACAATAAATACTTTAATTACTTTAACGATGTTGCGACAACTCCCTATGATGTTCACTTAGAGAGTCTTTTGATTCATGAATTGGGACATGTTTTAGGACTAAAACATCGAAGCACCGTTCCCAGTGTAATGTGGGCCGTGCTCAATGGCGCCATTAAAAGAGACACCTTAACTGCCGCAGACCGAGACACACTGAAATGCGAGTATTGAGATGAAGAAAAAACTAATCTTGATTCTAATTCTTGTAGCACTTCCTGTGGCCCTTTTCTTTTTGGATAAGAAGCTTTCTTCCAAAAGACACGTTGCCACTGATGGCAGTGCAAGTGAAACAGCGGCTGAAGATAAAGACCTTTCCAATGCGTCTCCTGAAGAGTTTAAAAAAGCTTTTAAATACCAAGTTTTGAAGGACGCTTCGGCGGTGGAAACATCGGCAGGGCCTGGCATGCGCTTAGGTTTATTCTTGATGAAGAATCAAAGCGGCAGCAAAGTTTTTGTCTGCGATGAGTACCCTACGGTTGATTTGATTTTTTCGGCTGAAGGTGTTGCGTTTTCCGGTGAAATTCCTCAAATGGTTGTCCGCGCTCCTTGCCTTGTGAGTTCTGATCAAGAGCACATCGAAGCATTGCCCGTTCCGTTCTCACAAATCGTAAAAAGTCCTTTATCACAATACGAGTTCACCGTAGGTTTTCCTGGATCTCGTGAGCAGGGAAAAATCTTCTTTCGCCATGTTGTGGAATTTTGGCCCACAGAATGGACATGGACCGGAGTTAAATTTTACGGAAAAAATCCGGAAGATGTTTTAAGTATTAATGGCTATGAAGTGATTTCGGTTCTAGGAGAGCCTTTAGTTATCAAAGCTCCCTAGTCATTAGCGGACGGGTTCAAAACTTGGAACGTAGCGAACTTTATCTTCGCCTTTGCTTTGCGCTTCGTATTCTTCATAATTGCGACGATGCTTTTCTACATCACGGGCAATCTGCTCATCGATCTCTCTATTTTTAACGTCGTTCATCGTATCCATCGCCACCGCTGTGCGATTGGCTTCAGGTTGCGAAATGTCACCAACGTAAATAGCACTGCCATCAAAGAACTGAACTTCTTTTTCAAAGCGAATGCGTTTGTCATAGAAAACGTAGGTCCAACGGTCTTTGCCGTGATAGCGTTGCGTGCGAGTGGGAGTTCCCATCAAATCCAGGACATCGTCTTTTTCCATGCCGGGTTTTACTTCTGAAAACTGCTTGAGCATTGATGTCTGACAAGCTGTCGTTAGAAGCCCTATTAAAACGACAGGAATAGCCAAATATCGGAGCATAGTTCCCCCATCCTTCTACGTTACCAGTTTACTCGGATCCGTTAAAGGTCGCCACTCTCTTTTGTCTCGTTTTGATGCATTTTTTAAGAGGCCCGAAGGCCGGGGTTAAATTTCTCCCCGGCCTTTTTGTTTTAAACGGACGCGCAGGTCTTTACTGATCTGCTTCCACTTTTTCTTATCAGCCGCAAACTTGTTTTTATCCTCTTTGCGAGCTTGGAAGGCGATCTCCTTTTGCAGCTTTAAATAACTTTCCCATCTGTCTTCCTGCAAAGATCCGTCTTCAAGGGCCGCCTGAATCGCGCATCCCGGTTCCCCCTGATGAGCACAATCTCTGAAACGACATGAAGATCCTAACTCCACAATGTCTTCAAAAAGTCCTTCAACACCGTCTTCCTGATCAACCAACGCAAGCTGCCTCATTCCTGGTGTGTCCATCAAAAGAGCGCCTTCGGGTAACTGATACAGAAAACGTGACGTGGTTGTGTGGCGTCCTCGATCGTCATCTTCTCGCGCACTTTGAGTTTTGATAACTTCTTCGCCTAAAAAGAAATTCGTCAAAGTGGATTTGCCAACACCTGAAGAACCCATCAGCACGACGGTCTTTCCTGGTTTTAAATAGGATTTTAAAACCTCGCACGTTTCAGGATTTAAAACGCTCACACCGTGAATGGGAATTCCCACATAAGTGTTTTCAAGTTCCTGAATCAAAGCTTCCGCATCTTCAGCAAGGTCCATTTTACTTAAGACTAAAACCGGCGATGCGCCACTGTCCCACGCCATACTTAAATAACGATCCAAGCGTTTCAAATTCATGTCCCTATTCATAGAGGTCACAATAAAAACGACATCCATATTCGAGGCCACGACTTGCACACCTTGCATCGGGTCTTTGCGATAAAAACAAGAACGGCGATCGAGCACTTTTTGAATGAGTGCTCGATCTTGTTGTTCTTCATTCTTGCAAACGACCCAATCACCTACAGAAGGAAAAGATCCCGACGACATTTCATGATCATGGCGAAAGCGTCCGGAAAGCTGGGCCCAGGAAATTTCATCTTCACCAAAGGCCACGCGATACAATTCGCGCTCTTGACTGATCACCCGGCCGACTTGAATACCTTCATTTAAATTTTCTAACTGTTGTTCAAAAAATACGTCCCACCCCAAAGGGATGAGCTTTGAATATAAATTCACGCAATAACTCCAAATAATTTTTAAAAATTAAAAATAAAAGCGGAGCTCTCGTGGATTTGAGATTTTAAAATTTTAAAGAGAAATTAAAACTGAAAACCCAGAGAGCTGTGGTTTGATTTAAAGAATGTTACAATCATCGAGCCCTCCTAGTTTGTGGGTTGATGAAACCATACTACTTATTTTGTCGTGTGGGGTCAAGCTTTCCCAAGACGCCTTACAAGTTCGTAGTGATTTTACACTGCAATTGAAATATACAAGAGTAGAGGAACAACATGACTGACCAAAACATTGAAAGCGACGAACAAAAAGCTCGATCCAAAACCCTTTGGGTTCTTGGCGCTACGTTCTTATTGCCGATAATCATCACTTTGATTGCGGTGTACGTTTATCTTTGAATTCGAAATTTATTTCTTCAAAATCACCGGATCAACAAGTCCCGGTTGCGGTTCTTTGATTTGTTTTTGCTTCGACTCTGAAGCAGTCTCTTCGTGATGTTTACCCGGCTCACCGTATTGGGAACGAACTTTTTTTAAAGTGCGTTTTACGGAAGAACCCAAGCTCATCTGTGTTTCCATGTCTTCGATGGACTTCAGTTCAATGCGTTCGTATTCTCTTTTTTCGACTTGGCCTTTTTCAGGGTAACGATATTTCAAAAGCGCACGCTGTTGATCGTATTCTTTCAACGTATTCGCAACATCCTTATGCAAAGTCATCATCTGACGGATGATCTCGTTTACTTTTTCTGGATCTGTTGTGTGTTGTTTTTCTAAAATCAATTTTTGGATTTCAGCTTCGCCAGCGTGAACTTTGGCTTCAAGACCTTGCACGCGCGCTTGGACAACGGCATAGGTTTCTTCTGCTGTTTTGACTTCTTTAGGAGCCGCCGCCGGAGCCCCATGCTCTCCGCCACTGCTTTCTTCTTTTTTCTCGCCACCTTCATTGGCAAACGCCAATGAAACCACTGTCAAAGAGATCAACAAAATCTTAGGAACCAGAGAGAACATCCTGCCTCCAGGAAATTTTAAACGGCAGATATTTAATTCGGTTGATTAGCACCGAGGCTTTAGCGGGAGACAAGCCTTTTAATACCAATCGGCCACCACCCACTTGATTTAAAATCTCATTCACATCCCAACCAAAACGGGAGTCCGTCATCGCTTCCTTTAATTGCATTAGAAGACGACTGGATTCGATACCTTCAATAACCACAGCATACGTTAAAGGTCCCGCAGTCGTATCGGCATTGGCAAAATCAGTAACGTCAGAAAAATCAGCAGTATCAGTTGTACCAGATGGAGTTAAAGGCTCCGGAATGCGATCTAAGGTCTGGCTAAAATCATACGGAGCTTCTGATTCGGCAGGAACTTCCGCTTCATAATTAAGTGGAGTTTCGATTTCAGTTCCCGGAGGAATTTCTTCAGCGGGAGTCAGATAAGGATCTTCAGGAGGCGTCATCTCGTCAGGAATATTTTGCGGGATCTCTCCACTGAATACCGGCTCTGGATGAGGAATCATCTCTTCGCCAACACCGCCCGCTCCCGCAGGAGGAGTGTAAGCGTAATCTTGTTGTGGAGGATTTTCGAAAGAGGTCCCTGATTGAAAGTCGGCGCCACCTTCGAAATCGGTGCCGCCCTCAAAGGACTCTGGAGTTTCAATCTCTTGTTCTAGCTCAGGCTCCGGCACTTGTTCAGGTTCGTGCTCGGCCATCTCGGGTTGCCCATTCCAATCGATAAAGTAAACCGCATTGCAATGGGGACACGTGAAGAGGGTCCCCATATGCTTCTCGAGTATCTCTATCGGCTTCTGGCAACTCGGACAAGGGATCAATTATCTTTTTCCTTTACCTTGTTTATCCAAACGACGACGTTCTTCGCGGTTCATCGGACGATCATCACGAGGTCCGCTTTGGAAAGTCATCTTACGTGTTGGAGCTTCAGCCGTCTCCATCTCAGGCAAACTGTGCCCAATGTCAGACTCTGAAGGAGATGAATAATCTAACTCATCCAAGTCTGCCTCTTCTGGCCTAAGGCTTTCAAGAACTTGCTCCTCAGATTGCTGAGCCACAAGTTGAACACGCATGATTTTTTCAATCGCGTCGTTTTTGATTGTGTTATTCAAAGTTTCAAATGCTTTGAAAGCTTCTTTTTTGTATTCAATCAAAGGATCTTTTTGTGCGTAACCACGAAGGCCGATACCTTCCTTCAATTTATCGATCACGTACAAGTGGTTCTTCCAGTGGTTGTCGATGCTTTGAAGCAAGATCATTTTTTGAACTTGCTCAAAGAAAGGCCCCATTGAAGATTTTTGACGTTCAAAGACTTCTTTTACGCCGTTTTTCACAGCATCAGTCACCGTCTCTGAATTGATCGCCATTTTTTCAAATTCAACTTTGAATCCGAAAGTCTGCGCCAAAGAGTTGTTAAGTCCGTCAAGACTCCACTCTTCTTTTTTTCCGCCTTCAGGGATGTAAGTATCAAGAAGATTTGAAACCACATCGCCCAACCAATCCAATGTTGTTCTTTCGATTTCTTGGCCTTCAAGAACTTTTCTGCGCATTCCGTAGATTGCGTTTCTTTGCGCATTCATGACAGAGTCGTACTCCATCAAGTTTTTACGAATGTCGAAGTTGTGTCCTTCGACCTTGCGTTGTGCGCCTTCGATCGCGTTCGTCACCATTTTCGCTGTGATTGGTTCATCTTCAGGAATGTTGAGCATTTCCATGATTTTTTGGATGCGCTCACCGTTGAAGATTCTCATCAATTTATCTTCCAATGAAAGATAAAAGCGAGACTCCCCTGGGTCCCCTTGACGACCGGAACGACCACGAAGCTGGTTGTCGATACGACGAGATTCATGTCTTTCCGTACCGATGATGTACAAACCACCAAGGCTACGCACTTCCGCACGTTCCGCCTCCACTTGTGGTTTTAGTTTTTGATACATCTCTTGATATTCTGGAGAGTCGTCATTGCCGACGGCCGTTTTTGCCAACATCTCGGCGTTACCACCAAGCATGATGTCCGTACCACGACCCGCCATGTTTGTTGCGATTGTCACGGCACCTTTACGACCCGCTTGCGCTACGATTTCCGCTTCGCGTTCGTGTTGTTTTGCGTTCAGAACTTCGTGCTTAATACCTTCTTTACGAAGGAAGTTGCTCAATGCTTCTGATTTCTCAATAGACTCTGTACCGACAAGAATCGGTTGGCCTTTTGCAATACGCTCTTTGATATCTTTTGTGATCGCTTTGTATTTTGCGTTTTCAGACTTATAAACCACGTCCTCTTGGTCTTTACGTTGGATCGGTTTATTTGTCGGGATCACGTTCACATCAAGCTTGTAGATTTTTTGGAACTCTACGGCTTCTGTGTCTGCCGTACCCGTCATGCCCGAAAGTTTTTCGTACATGCGGAAGTAGTTTTGGAAAGTGATTGTCGCCAAAGTTTGGTTTTCAGATTTAACTTCAACACCTTCTTTAGCTTCAATTGCTTGGTGAAGACCATCACTCCAACGGCGGCCCGGCATCAAACGACCCGTGAACTCATCCACGATCACGATTTCGCCATCTTTGATCATGTACTCAACGTCACGGCGGTAAAGGTAGTAAGCCTTCAAACCTTGGTAAACGTGGTGAAGGATTTCGATATTTTGTGGATCATAAAGGTTGGAAAGACCCATAAGTTCTTCCACCTTCGCGTTTCCTTCATCAGTCAAAGACGCTGTCTTCGTTTTTTCTTCCATTGTGAAGTGAACATCGCGCTTCAATTGCGGAATGATCGCGTTCACAGCGTAGTATTTATCAGTCGAAGCTTCTGCAGGACCTGAAATGATGAGCGGTGTACGAGCTTCATCGACAAGGATGGAGTCACACTCATCCACGATCGCAAAGTAGTGACCGCGCTGAACGTAATCAGCCAAATCAAACTTCATGTTGTCGCGAAGATAGTCGAAACCAAGTTCATTGTTCGTACAGTAAGTGATATCACAAGCGTACATTTCTTTACGTTGCTGATCATTCAAACCGTGAACGATAATTCCTGTAGTAAGGCCCAACCATCCATAAAGACGGCCCATCCATTCGGCATCACGACGAACAAGGTAATCATTCACCGTAACAAGGTGAACGCCTTTTCCTGTCAATGCATTCAAGTACACTGGCAAAGTTGCAACAAGCGTTTTACCTTCACCGGTTCTCATCTCGGCGATGTTGCCACGGTTCAGAACGATACCACCAATCAACTGCACGTCGTAGTGGCGCATTCCCAAAACGCGCTTCGCAGCTTCACGGCAGACCGCGAATGCTTCAGGTAAGATGTCATCAACTGTTTCGCCTTTTCTAAGGCGCTCTTGAAATTCTGGCGTCTTGGCTTTGAGTTGTTCATCCGTGAGCGCAGCCATTTGAGGCTCTAGCGCATTGATACGATCCACCGTTGGCTGGATCTTTTTCATTTCACGGTCGTGCTTCGTTCCGAACATTTTTGTGAGAATTTGTGTAACCATAGCCTATGAGGATAGACTGAAAGACCTGCCAGCGACAAGCAAAGGGGTGATTTCTAGTCGCGTCATTAACTCGATTTCATTCGAGAAATTGAATTTCAGGACCAAAGACGAAATTCGTGCGAAGCTCACCTTGACGAACTCAAATACGAATACAAGTTACGCATTGAATTTATAGGCGCCCTCACCAGACTCATCCGTGTTTCAACTCCTATCGGATTAAACAGTCCGCATCTCAGTCACTAGTCCCTGGACTGTGCTCGTTACTTGTTGGAGGTTTGAATTAAAGAGCCTTGAACTTTGAGACCATCGTCAAGATTAGAAGAATGACGATCAAAAGACCTTTAGTAATCTTTAAAACGCGTCGAATACGTAAGTACTGTCTTTTACGCATCGGACACCTCCTGTAAGTTTTCGGACAGGAGATCCACCAAAAGCGAGTCTGGCAAAGGCCTGATTCGCTTTTGCATTTTTAAGACCATGCAAAAATCTTATTAAATTACTTCGCGAAATTGATTTGTCTAACGCCTTCGTAGGCCGCGATGGCAACACTTGTTGCGAGATTTAAACTTCTTGCGCCTTCACCGATCATCGGGATCGTCACAGTTTGATTGGGATATTTCAAAAGCAAATCCGGATCCAGTCCCTTCGTTTCTTTTCCAAAAACGAACCAGTCGCCTGGTTGATAATCTGGTTCAAAATAAGTACGTTTTGTTTTTGTCGTGAAAAGCCAGATTCTGGAAGGATCTTCAACTTGCTTCCACCAGTCGGCGAAAGTTTCGTGACGGTACCACGTCAGATGCGGCCAGTAATCAAGACCCGCGCGTTTTAGATTGGTGTCGTTGATTTCAAAACCCATTTTGCCCACGATGTGCAGCTCACAGTTCGTGGCCACACATGTGCGCCCGATGTTTCCTGTGTTTTGAGGAATCTCGGGCTCAATCAGTACAATGCGGAATAATTTCTGAGTCTCAGGCAAGATGCTTATAAACCTCTTGGCCGAATTTTGAGAGAGCCAAACGACGACCTTTATCGACGATCAACTCTAAGTTCATCAACTCACGATACAAAGTGAGATCAATCGGAACAATCTCTCGGCCTGTTGAGCGTCCCAATTTTTGAATGTACGTCACTTGTTTTTCAGTCAATTTTGACGTCAAAACAGGTTGATCCTCGATCGACTTTTTCCAGTCTCCACCGGGAATCACCGCCGCATTCACCGGGAGTTTTAATGGATTCAAAAAATAAATCCAAGCTTTCACGGCCTGCGACGCTCCCTCAGGGAACACTTCGATCTCTTCTCTAGAGTAAAGGCTCTGCTCTGGATCTTGGCGATTGAAGCCAAAAAATTCGTCCAAAAGACCCAGCAAAAGTTCGGAACCTTTGAGTTCAACAAGCTGCCCCGGAACCAAGTCAGAGCCACCTTTGACCATCGCCGGAAAGCCTACTTTAAGGCGATATGCCGTCGCCTTCACGCGCGCAAATATTGAAGATTCCACGAAATTTTGGATCTTTGAAAAGTGAACCATGCCTTCACAAAAAGATCCGTAAACGAAAAAACGTGTTGTAGTCATTATCCCCCCCGAGCACGACAACAATATAGGTTTTCCGAAAAAGAGGTCCCGTGTGTACCAAAAACCACATGGCACCGCAAGCCGCTTTCTGGGGGCTTCGTCATTTTTTCCAAAACGGTGACACTTACTGTTTCGCGTTATTGGAAATTAAAAAAATCAAATGACTTTAACAGTTTTTGCTTTCTTCAGGACCTTTGCTATCCTCTTGAAAAGTTGTTTTAGGACTTCCCTTAGCACGAAGAAGTTAAATGAAAAAAATTGAGGCCATTATCAAACCCTTCAAGCTCGATGATGTGGTCGATGCTCTCTCTGAGGTCGGCGTAGAAGGGATCACTGTCTCAGAAGTTCGTGGATTCGGAAGACAAAAAGGTCGCACTGAAGTTTACAAAGGTGCGGAATACGTTGTCGATTTTCTCCCAAAAATAAAAATTGAAGTGGTTTTACCAGACGCTCTTATAGATAGCGCGGTGGAAGCCATTCGCAAAACGGCTCACACAGGAAAAATTGGTGACGGAAAAATCTTCGTTATTCCTGTGGAGTCAGCCCTTCGCATCCGCACCGGTGAGAAGGACGAACAGGCTTTATAGAATTAAGTTTTAGCAAGGCTCGGAGGCCCCATGACCCAAATGACAGGAAAAGACGTACTGAAGTTCGCCAATGAAAAAGGCGCAAAGATGGTAGATCTCAAGTTCTGTGACATGATCGGAACTTGGCAACACTTAACAGTCCCGTTGCATCAACTCAATGAAGAGACTTTTGAAAATGGTTTCGGATTTGACGGCAGCTCCATTCGCGGATGGAGAGGGATTGAAGAATCAGACATGGTGATCATGCCAGATCCTGCCACAGCGATGATGGATCCATTCATGCAGGTGCCGACACTTTCTGTGATCTGCGACGTGTGCTTGCCGGAAACTTTGCAACCTTACAATCGTGATCCTCGCCAAGTGGTTAAAAAAGCGATCGCTTACATGCAATCCACAGGAATCGCCGACACAGCTTACTTCGGGCCTGAAGCTGAGTTCTTTATCTTTGATGATGTTCGTTATGAACAAACAAGCAACTCTGCTTTCTATATGATCGACAGTGACGAGGCTTCTTGGAATACAGGACGCGACGAGGGCGGAAAGAATTTGGGTTACAAAATCCGCTCTAAGGAAGGTTACTTCCCGGCTTTGCCAACAGACTCTCAACAAGATCTTCGCAGTGAAATCTGCCTGGAGCTTGAAAGATGTGGCATGCAAGTCGAACGTCATCACCATGAAGTAGCGTCTGCGGGTCAAGGCGAGATCAACTTCCGCTTTGATACAGCTCTGAACATGGGCGACAAAATGATGTGGTTCAAATACATCGTAAAAAACGTAGCAAAACGCTATGGTAAAACAGCGACGTTCATGCCAAAACCACTTTTCGGTGATAACGGTTCTGGAATGCACATCCACATGTCTTTGTGGAAAGATGGAAAAAATCTTTTCGCAGGAAATAAATACGCCGGTCTTTCAGAGATGGCTCTTTATTATATCGGCGGTGTTTTGAAACACGCTCCGGCTCTTTGCGGTATCATCAATCCAACGACAAACTCTTATAAACGTTTGGTTCCAGGTTTTGAAGCTCCGACGAAATTGGCTTACAGCTTTAAAAACCGTTCAGCGGCAATGCGTATTCCAAACTCAGGTCCAAATCCGAAAGCAAAACGTATCGAGTTCCGTACTCCAGATCCTGGTGCCAACATTTATTTAGCGGAAGCAGCGATCTTGATGGCGGGTCTTGATGGTATCATCAATAAAATTCATCCAGGTGATCCACTTGATAAGGACATCTATGGACTTCCTCCGCAAGAAGCGGCGGCGATTCCATCTGTTCCGGGCACTTTGGAAGAAAGTTTGAATCATCTTCGCGAAAACTGCAGCTTCTTGAAAAAAGGCGACGTTTTCAGTGAAGATTTGATTGAGACATGGGTTCACTATAAAATCGACAAAGAAGTTCGTCCGGTTCAACAAAGACCAGTTCCCTACGAATTTCATTTGTATTATGATTGTTAAAAAACTTACAACTTAGGATAAGACATGGCATCAGACGACGTTAGAAATTTTATGGGATACCTTTGGGTCCGCCAGGAAGATGGTATCATCACTATTGGTATCAACGAAGATGGACTTGAGGACTTTGAAGAGATCAGTTCTGTTGAGCTTCCTGCTGAACAGGAAAAAATTGATGCTGACGTCGTTATCGGTACTTTAGAAACAGACGACGGTCCATTGGACATTTACTCTCCTGTTTCTGGAACTGTGATTGAAGTGAACAGCCAAGTTGTCGAGGATCCGTCTATTATTATGGAAGATCCTTACGAAGAGGGATGGCTCATCCGCCTTGAAGCTGATGAAGACATGGACGATGAGGATGAAGATGAAGACGATGATGACGACGACGATGAGGATGAAGACGACGATTACGAAGATGATGAAGATTAATTAAAAAAAGCCCCGGACGCCCGGGGCTTTTTGTTTTTGGGCATAGTCACCGCTGCCCCTTTCGCCCCATAAGATTGATGAGAAAGCTGACCACCGCCAAAGCTAAGAATACCAACAAGAGCAATCGGCCGATTTCCATCGACATCCCTGCAATTCCTGTGGCTCCAAAGATAAAGGCGACGATAGCTATAATAAAAAAGACTATAGCTGCTCTTAACATGGTGGGCCCCCTTTCTTGCAATGAAGGTTCATGATTATTATCCGCCGCTCTTCAAGAAAGAGCATGATTCTTTATTTTCTTTGATAAGATTCAGTGAATATTCTGTGAGATCACAGTTAGAAAGTGACCCTCATATTGTCCTCTGTTACAAACAAGATATATACAGGACCTCCGAATGACATCCCGATTTGAAAATCTAATTCTCTATTCTATCTGCACATTGATCTGGGGCTCGACATGGTTGGTGATCACTTTCCAAATTGATTCCGCTTCCCCGGTGACTTCGGTGTTCTGGAGATTTTTACTCGCAGCGGGAATTCTCTTCGCGTTTTGTTTCTTTAAAAAACAAAATCTCAAATACTCCCGCCGGGAGCATTTTCTTTTTGCCGCTCAGGGAATTTTCATGTTCTCGGTCAATTACATGCTGACTTATATCGCCGAGACGATGATCAGCTCAGGCCTTGTAGCATTAAGTTTCACGGCTTTAGTTTACTACAATATGTTTGGCATGCGGATCTTCTTTAAAAAACCCATTACAAAAAATGTGATCATGGGTTCTTTGCTGGGTGGTCTTGGTATTGTCTTTATTTTCCTCAACGAGATTTTGCATTTTGATCCAAGCTCCCAAACGATCGTAGGCCTTTGTGTCGGCTTCCTTGCAACGCTGTCTGCCTCTACCGGAAATATGGTGGCGCAAAAAAGTTATCAGTTACGCATTCCCGTTGTAGTTACGAATACTTTTGGAATGCTTTACGGAAGCCTGTTCACACTTATCATTGCACTTGTTCACGGTGATAATTTAGCGATTCCTTTGACGGGAAAATTCTTAGGAGCACTTTTGTATTTGGCTTTATTCGGATCTGTGATTGCCTTTGGCGCTTATCTGTCCTTGGCGGGAAAAATTGGCGCAGAAAAGGCCGCTTATACAAGTGTGATTTCGCCCGTTATTGCACTTGTCCTTTCGAGTTTCTTTGAGAACTTCAAATGGACGCCCTACATTCTTGTGGGCGTCCTGCTGTGTTTACTAGGTAATGTGCTGACTCTTACCAAACGGGCGGGTTGATCCCCGGAGGAAGGAAAAACACTCCCGTTTGATACATGATGGAAATCGTTTTCTCTGTTGTTTTTCTAAGATCACGTCCTTGTGGAGCACCGTTGTCTACGATGATCATGCCGTCGTCACTTGCTGACGTATAAGTATGTCCCGGCGTTAAGCCTGATCCATTCATCAAAAACGCGCCGACAAGAGGGCGATATAAAGTGGAATCCCACGCGACCCAACCTGCTTTGTAAAGAGCCATTGAGAAATTCACAACGGCAGCACTATTAGTCCAAATAAGGGGATTGCCTTTAGAACTATTAAAATCATCCGTCACTCGATAGCCCGCGCGCTGATACGCTTGTCGCAAAAGTTCTGACTGAAATTCCGCACAAGGCACGTTGGCAAAACCGTGACGAACCGCCGTGCCTTGAGTGGCGATGGTCCACGCTCCCACTGTTGAGATTGTTCCTTTTTTCTCAAAATCGATAGAGGCTTGTGTGGCTTTGGCTTTATCCATCATCAAATAAGATTTTGGAGTTTCCACCGTGCGGTTCACGGCTTTTTTAAGTTCACTGTAAATGCTTTGCCATTTTTCTTTTTCAGCGAGTGATAAAGAATTTGCATCGACACTTTTATTCAAACGAGGGCCGAAACGCTTCGTTACTGATGTCGTATATTTAAACTTCGGCTTTCCCGTCAGATTGTAGTATTTCAAAAAACCCGCACCTGGTGTCGCGGCACTGACAACGGCAAAATGACCCTCGGTTCCTTCTAGATTTCCGACAATGGAAGCAAAGATAAAAAGACCGCCCTGAGTTTGGTTAAGGCTTTCAATCTTACTTTGTGGAAATGAAGACTGATATTGCGAAGCCACCGAAATAATTTTTACAGGATATAAGAAACCTGTGCTGGATCTTTCAACCCCGCCACTGGAATTGCGGAAGTCCAAATGTTTGATTTCGTAATTGGCAGGAACTTCAATTTGTGTGCCTTCAGGAAGTTCGACTTTGGATTCCAAAACGCCGGATTTTTCATAACGGACCGTCATAGCTTGGCTGAGCAAGAGTTTTTGAGCCGTCAATGTTTCAGGAGTAGGCTCGACAACCGATGCTGTTTCGTTTCCTGACTCGTCAAGGCTCGGCCAATCGTTAGAGCGAGCGCAGGCTAGTAAACCTGTCAGCGAAAGAAACAAAATCATTCTTGTTACGTTTGTGGTTCCGACCATGGATGACCTCTCTTTCAAAAGGGTCTTCGGTCGGCTCACATTAGAAATTGAATATTTTTTAGAATGTCCAAATCGTTTTCAGGACTTTTTTCTCGAATGAAAAACTAATTTATAAAAATCGTCGGAACTCTGTTTGTTTAGGCCAGTCGCATCGCCGCTGCTTTGCTTTTTTGAAATATTGATTGCCACCTTATAAAGCGACGAACGAACGCCTTTGCCGTATCAAGTATCACTCATAAAAGGAGTTCATATGAAAGCACTTGCACGTTTTATCGTTGCACCCGTTTTGGCTCTCTCAGTTTCTTCCGCTCATGCTTCTGTTTTAAAAATGGAAAAGGGCCCGCGCAGCATTGAAGGAGTGAATATCTCCAAATCAGCCGTAGCCACTATTGAAAAAACAGAAACTCAGCTTGGCACTGTCGGTGCTGGTCTGCGCTGGAAGAAAGTTCTTTTTTCTAAGGTCAAAGTTTATGTTGCCGAGCTTTTGGTGAGCAGCCCTCAACGCTTTATTAAAAAAGACAGCGAAGCTTTAAAATCATTGGATGACAGTGACGTTGTCGCCATTCGTATGACGTTCTTAAGAACCGTAGAAGCGGACAAAGTGCAAACGTCTTTCCGCGATGCACTTAGCGCCAACAAAGTGGATACGGCAACTCCATCTATTAAAACATTCCTAGGCGCTGTCAGCAAAGGTGGCGACGCCGCTTCCGGTGGTCATCTCACCATTCTAGTGAAGAAACACTCCGATGGTTCAGAAACTTTGATTTATGAAGACACGGCTGGAAAACAAACCGTGCTTGTCGGTGAACGCGGTATGACTCAAAAGATTTTTTCAATCTGGTTGGGTGTCCCTGCGGATGACGGCGTAGCTTCCTTAAAAAACGATCTTTTAACTCCTTAAGGAGACGTCCGTGAATTCTTTAATTAAAGTATCCCTAGCTGGTATTTTATTACTTTCCTTAGCCGCCTGCGATTTGCAGGAGGCTTTGGATGGCACTAAAAAAGTTCCAGGTAAAATGGACGAAACCAATGCCAACATGAGAAAAATGTTGGATGAAATGAAGACAACAAACAAAGGGGTCCACGATCAATCCCTATTAATTCCCTTAGAAAATCTGATTAAGGAAGAAAATCAGGATACTTTGGCTCCCGTGCCTTTTAAGCTGATGCCCTATGGAAAAAAATTTGCTGAAGCCGCCTCTGCAGAGGAGCTGATTGATTTAACTTATCTATGGCTTAAGGAAGTCGATGAAGCTTTGCCTAATAAAGACATTGACGAAGCTACAGGAGAAGAAGTTCCTTATAAAAAAAAACAAATTCAGCGAATCAATACCCAAAAACTTGCCAAGCTAACGGCCTTACAAGTGATCGCAGGTTTTACCCCGCAAGAGGTCGTTCAGGAAATTATTCACCGAAATATTATAGGTGAAAAACTTGAGGGCGGTCGTCGCTTTGAGGAGACGGCGTATTCCTTTTTGATGTTAAGAACGATGTTCATCCGTGACGTTCTTTTAAAAGAATCTATTTTATCCACGTCTATTGATAATGTAGGCAAACTTGAAGAGGCGATGAAATATATTAAGAAAGTCGACAGCATTGCTCGCTTGCGCTTTGCCGATAAGATTCAATTTAAATCTCATGGTCTGATTGATTTTGAAGGAAGGCAGCTTCCTGAAGACCAGCAGCCCCAGGAAAAGCTCAATCAAGATGTGGCTTTTAATTTATGGACCTCGATTTATGAAAAAGCACAGTCACAAATGCGGATGGATGAGCGAAGTGTCGGTGCCGATGCCAACGATGACCAGCGACTTTTAAACGAAGAAAAAAAGCGTCTGCAATATGACTTGCAGTTGATTGAACAAAATCTTCAATACTGGAAAGGCCGTCAACCTTGACGGCCCACCATGGCTTTTAGTTCCGTCACAAGCCCTTGCATACCTTGAGAAAGCTCTGACATTTGATCGCTGGTTTGGGCGACCTCTTGAGCAACTTGCGCATTCTGCTGCGATGCTTGGTCTAATTTATTCATGGCTTCACTGATTAGTCCCAGCCCACGAGCTTGCTCTTGGCTGGCCCCTGCGATTTCATTATTAATTTCCAAAACTTTTTGCGCGGAAGAAAGAAATTTACCAAGAAGAGCGCCACTTTGATGAGCGACTTCGCCGCCTTCGTGAATTCTGGATACACTTTCTTGAATCATTTTAGAATTATCTTTTGCAGAATCAGCACTTCGTTGGGCAAGGCTGCGAACAGCATCGGCAACAACGGCAAAGCCTTTTCCCTGCTCACCGGCACGAGCCGCTTCCACTGAGGCATTTAAAGCAAGAAGATTTGTTTGAAAGGCGATATCGTCAATGACTTGAATCACCTCTTCGATTTTTGTCGCCGAGCCTTTTAAAGCATCCATGCTTTGAATCAACTTTTGCACAGATTCAGCACCCGCCTTGGAGGCTTCGAAACTTTCCGAAGACAAAGTGGAGGCGTTTTTAGCATTTTCTGAATTAAGCTTCACCATACTGGAAAGTTCTTCCAAGGAAGCCACCGTTTCTTGCAAGGAAGCCGCCGACTCCGTCGCTCCGCTTGCGAGATTTTGGCTGGCTTTATTAAGATGGTGACTGGTCTCATCTAAAGAATGACCCGTTTTCTCAATGCGATTGGAAAAAACCGACATACGACCTATCAAACTTGAGGTGATCCATGCTCCGCCGAGCAAACAGAAAAGCCCGCCTACTATAGTGATAACCAAGTTGATGGCACGGAAAGCTCCACCGGATTCGTGCGCAACTTCCGCATCTTTTTCAATCAACTCTCCCAGGTTTTCCATTTTTCCTTCGAGAACCTTGAAAGTATCGTTGAACTTTGGAAGCTCAGCCAATGCGACTTTATAACCTTGAGTCACCGCGAGATTCACAATTTTTTTGGTGTGTTCAATATATTGTTCCATCTGGGGTTTGGTTTCTAGAATCGCTTTTTTAGTTTCGGCATTTAATGGCAATGCTTCTAAAGCAGAAAGATATTTTTTAAATTCTTCCGATTTTTCTTCAGATTCTTTCTGAATGTTTTTTAATTCAGATACTTCACCGCTCTCCGCCGAAAGCAAGGAGGCCAAAACCACGGAACGAAGTCCATCGTGCATCATATCTGCGAGAGTCATATTGCGAACTGCTGGCAGTTGCACGTTGGCGACATTATCAAATTGTGTCATCAACCGCGTGGAATTGATAAAAGAAAGACTTCCAATGCCAACTAGGACAAGTAAAAATCCTCCACATAAAAGCACCAGTTGTTTTTTTATAGAAAGATTCATTCGCCCGACCCTGTTACCAAAGTTTCGACTCTACTGAAAGATATAAAAAGACACCGCGCTCATGTTCAGCCGCGGAAGGACCGACACCAAGAAGTGCGCCGATGCCGGGAACAATCTCGGTTTCTTGCCCGGCTTGAAAAGCCGTACGTATGCCGGGAACAACATAATAAGTCGCCTCTGTCGCCTTAGTGTCTTGTCCGGCAACGACTTCGTTATTGTTCATTACGAATTCGCAGAGAAGATTTGTCTTTGGTGTGACATTGTAGACAACACTTGTTCCAAAGTTAAAACCAAAAAGGGAAGCCGTTTCTCCCAGCTCATTCTTTGCATCCGGTGTGTATGTAAAACCGGCGTTCCAATGATTGGTCCAGCGATCGTTAAGCGTGATGGAAACAGCATGATTAAACTGGAAGCCCGCTACACCATTGCCGAAACCTTTTTTGTAGTCTCCTGTAGGAAGGATGATCGAAAAACGTGGAGCCATGGAAATCATCTCTGTGTTCATCAATTGGTAACGATAATTTAGAAGGACGTCACCAATCTGCGTTTTGTCGCCATCACCACCGACAGCACTCTTTTTTAAAACAGGAATAACGTAAGAAAATTGATGAGTCTCATCTGTGATAGGAATTTCGTTTGTGAACGAGTATCCCCATTCATGTGCGGGATCAAGATACTGATAAGTCTGAATAAACTGCACAACACCGGGTTCCTGGTTGTACGCTTCCTCAATAAGAAAGGAATTATCCTTTACAACCTCGGCAGCATTCGCTTTCACCGCAAAACCACCCAATAACGCCAAAGCGATTGCATACAATAACACGCGCATTCATTTCCCCTTTTCTTGAATAAGAATATTCTTTCCAAAATTATGAGGAAAATCTACGCTGAACAGGTTTTTAACAATTTGTACTGGTCTTTATGCGTGAAGTTCGCCAGAACATCGATACTAAAGTCATTCCACCGAGGACGTAACAATAATAGACTTCCCCCACGAGCGCCAGCGGAGACAGTTTCGCCATTTGGCTAGCTAGTAAAATCTGGGCACCATAAGGAATCAAACCTTGAATCACGCAAGAAAAGATATCCAAAAGACTTGCACTGCGTGGAGCTGGCACTTCTTCCGCTTTAGAAATTTCTTTAGCGAGGTCGCCTGTAATTAGAATAGCAACGGTGTTATTGGCAACGGCCAGATTCGCGATGCTCACTGAAAGAGCGATGCTAAATTCCGCCCATAATTTTTCTAAACGCGCGCTTTGAAACTTCATCTTCATAAAGAGGCCGCGCAAAATCGCGATACCGCCTTCGACTTTCATCATCTGCCCCAGACCACCCATGAAAAGAGAAAGAAGAAAGATCTCTTGCATATCCTTAAAGCCTGTATAAATGTCCTGGGCCCATTGCAAAAGAGAATACCCTTCTGTCGCAAAGAGTCCCAAACCTCCGGCAAGAAGAATTCCCAGAACTAAGACCAAAAAGACATTTATTCCTAACAAGGCCAATATCAAAACAACGGCATAAGGTAGAGCCTTAAAAATTTCCATTTCTTTCACGGAGACTACGTGGCCCGGAGCGAACGACAAAAAGAGAATCATCACCGTTAGCAACGCCGCTGGCAGACTTAAACGAAAGTTCACGCGAAATTTATCCTTCATCGAACAACCTTGCGACCGTGTCGCCGCAATTGTCGTGTCAGAAATAAAAGAAAGATTATCGCCAAACATGGCGCCACCAATCAAAGCGCCAAACACAAGAGCTTTCTCCAAACCACCCGTTTCAGCGAGCCCCAAGGCAATCGGCCCCAACGCTGAAATCGTTCCCATGGATGTACCAATAGATGTCGAGATCAAAGCGGCGAGTAAAAAGAATCCTGGTAACAAGAAATTTTCCGGCATGATTTTCATTCCCCAGAAAATCACCGCATCGACACCACCAATGGCTTTTACAACACTTCCAAATGCGCCCGCCAAAAGATAGATCAGACACATCGTAAGAATATTGTGATCAGCAAGTCCCTCCATGAACGTGTTCACCTTTTTATCAAAGGTTCCCTTCATCAAAAGAAAAGCTAATATAATCGCTGGAAGTGTTGCGACCGGAGACGGCAGTTTGTAAAAAGCAAACTCGGCTCCTTGCAAGTGATAATAAATTCCGCTCCCAAGAAAAAGAGCGATGAACGTTAAAAGAGGGAGAAAGGCTCTCACTTAGATTACTCCGTTCTTTTTATAAGGTGATAACCAAACTTCGTGCGTACAGGTTTTGCGGTCGTTTCGCCGACCCTCAAAGAGAACGCAGCCTCTTCAAATGTCTCATCCATGCGACCTTCAGAGAATGTTCCCAGATCTCCTCCCACGGAGGAGGAGGGACAGCGAGAGTGCTTGCGTGCTAATTCTTCAAAGCTTTTACCACTCTTTAATGCTCGTAAAAGATCATCGGCTTCATATTGATGCTGCACCAATATATGACTGGCTCTGATTTTCACGTTTCCTCCGTATTTAATTTGACCCAACTCTTCACACTCCCGTAAGGTCGGAATGTGAAATTCTCTTTAGTTTTTCTTTTTCTTTCCAGCATGGCCTTCGCCAAGCCCACGCCTGTTGATATCGGTGGTTACGACTTTCCACCTTACGTCATCAGTAAGAACAACGGCTTCCAAGGTCTGACATTGGATTTGATTCAGCTTTTAAATCAAAAACAATCAAAGTTTGAATTTCGATTTGTTCCCACTTCACCTTCAAGAAGATACCACGATATGAAAGAAGGGCGATACCAAATCATCGCCTTTGAATGCAAATCGTGGGGTTGGAATCCTGATCTTGTGACCTCAACAAAAATATTTCAAGAAGGTGGAGAGGTCTTCATCGCTCTGAATGAGCCCTCCCGCACCCAAGCTTATTTTAAAGATCTAAAAAGTAAAAAAATTCGAGGCATGCGCGGTTACCATTATGGATTTTTGGGGCTGTCCACGGGCCCGAAAGCTTTGAAAGAATTCAATTTAGAGCTTACCAATACTCAGGAAGGAAACATCCGCGCCGTACTGAACAAGCGTACCGACATCGCTATCGTATCTAAAGAGTACTTGGATATTTATTTGAAAGAAAATCCACAAGATCAAAAGTTTTTGCTCATCTCAAAAAATTTCGATCAGATTTATCGGCTAGGCCTTCTTGTTTCAAACGAACAATCGACAATCAAAGTCGCAGACTTAAATAAGCTGATCGACGATATCGTGAAAGATGGATCGTGGGATGATATCTTAAAAAGAAAAGGTATTACCAGCAAACACCCTTAATGAGTCCGACCTGTTAAAGCACATTCAATTCGATAGAAACTTCTTGTGAATTTTAGCATTCACCCCGCGAGAAAATTGCCTCGCTGAGCGTTTGAGAGTCTGCTTTAACAATACTTTTTTAAGGAGATTCTCTATGAAAAGCACTCCCGTTCGCGATCAGGTCAAAGATCATTTGCTCACACCAAAAAACGCAGTCCTTGTCATCATCGATTATCAACCACCCCAAATTATCACAACGGTTTCGATGGATCGCCAGACACTTATCGGTAACATGCGCGCCTTAATCAAAACGGCAAAGGCATTTGATGTCCCCATTATTTTAAGCACAGTGAATACGACAAATGGAAGAAACCCTGACACCATTCCGCAACTTAAAGAACTGCTTGCCGGTGTTCCATCAATTGACAGAACTTCAATCAACGCTTGGGAAGATGAAGAATTTTATCAAGCGATCAAAGCCACTAAACGCAAGAAACTTATTATCGCCGCTCTTTGGACGGACGCCTGTTTGTTATTTCCAACAATGGATGCAATCAAAGAGGGCTACGAAGTATTTCCAGTCGTTGATTGCGTCGGTGCTAATTCCATCGAGGGTCATAAAGCCGCACTTCAACGCATGGTCCATGCTGGAGCGCAACCTGTTGGCTGGAACTCTGTCGCATGTGAATTGCAACGCGACTGGGGCCGCCACGAAACCGTCACTGGTTTTATGGAAGCCGTAAAAGAACAAGGTCACGGCTGGGGTTGGTTCATATCAGTCTCTCAAGAAATCGAAGAGTATCACAACTATAAAGGTGCATCTGCGATGCAAGTCCAAGGCACACAGCCGCCGCACTAAAAAAGGGGCCCCTGGGGCCCTTAAACTTTATGTCGGTGTAAGATCAAACCGTGAGTGGGATCGTAGGGCGAAACCCCTACATTCACTCGATCTCCTACAACAACCTTGATATTAAATTTTTTCATCTTTCCACATAAACGAGCCTTAATTAAAACACCGTTAGGAAGAGTCACGGAATAAACTCCACCACCGGAAAGATCTACGACTTTGCCATCCGTCGTGACCAAATCGTCTTTAGCCATCATATTCCTTTGCGTATTTTATAATTAAATCTGCCGATATTAGTATGAACGGCGAGAGCTGAAACCACCGCTGCGACGATTGCCACCAGAGCGGTTTTCTTGAGGTTTCGCTTCAGAGATATTCATCGCACGACCAGAAACTTCTGAACCGTTCAATTTTTGAATCGCTGTTTGCGCTTCTCCATCTGTAGACATTTCGATGAATGCAAAACCTTTACTGCGGCCTGTTTCTCTATCTGTGATCACATTTGCGGAATCAACAGTACCAAACTCTGCAAAAAGATTTGCAAGCTGATTCGAATCAACTGTGTATGATAAATTTCCGACGTATAATTTCTTTCCCATATTTGCCTCCTTAAAAGCTTAGGGGCCATTCACAGAAGACAAAAGAGAATCGATTGAATAATGAGAACGACGTGTTCACCAAGTAGAACAGATCGGTATCGCAATAGATATAACCAAATCATTTTATTTCTGAAAGCCGGTCATCTCGAAGAGGGCGACTTTGAGAAAAAGAACCGGCTTATAGTCGTCTCTTGACTGTGAAGAAACAACAAATCCCTGGACCCACCTCTACTCACGTCATGCTAAAAAATGGAGATTCGATCAAAGGAGCCTCTGTGGAGAATATTGAAAACCTTAAAAAAGATATCCAAAAACGTGTTATCATGGATCTCGGTAAAGAATTTCCTCAGGCGCCTATTTCAAAACTAACAACGCCTTTGCAGCTTTTTCTCAACGCCCTTATAGATAACCTGCAATTAAGTACATCTGCTTCACCTCACGTCACAGTCGCGGATAAAGAAATGTCCCCCCTTTATAAATTTGAAGGTACAGCTCCTCTGGGCTTTAGCTTGCCTCAACTTTTAAAGGAATTTAGCATCATCAAAAAAGATGTTATCCAGGAACTACAGCACCAAGGACAATTATCTTATGAAATCAGAAATAAGATTGATGAGGTTTTCGAAGTCCTTGGAATTTCCACTGCTGAAAGCTTTATTTCCACGAAACAGAAAAACACCGAAGAGGCTCTTAACAAAGCGGAAGTCAGCAATCGCGACTTGGAACAGTTTGCTGGTGTTGCTGCCCATGACTTAAAGTCTCCCCTCGCGACTATTTCGGGATATGTGTCTCTTTTGAATGAAGAACTGGGTCAGTTGGCAAACTCTCCGGGACATGAATACATCCCAATCATTGAAAGTGCCGCTGAGAGAATGAGACATCTCATAGATCATCTTTTAGAACACGCTCGCCTGGCGGCACAGAATCATCAGTTTATAGATGTGGACTTGAATGAAGTGCTTAAGATCACCGAACAGAATCTTCATGAATCTATTGAAACAACTCACACACAAATAAAAAGTCAGAAAATGCCGATAGTACAAGGTGATCCGGCGTTGCTGGTTCAGCTCTTCCAAAATCTCTTTGCCAATTCGATCAAGTTTCGTAGTTCAAAGCCTCCTGTCATTGAAGTGAATGTCGACGACAAAAAATTTGCGCAGTACTTGCTTTTTTCAGTGAAAGATAACGGCATCGGCTTTGACCCGAAAGAAAAAGAAAATATTTTCGGACTTTATACGACCTTACATTCGAAACAAGAATACTCCGGCTCCGGCATTGGTTTAGCTACGTGTAAGAAAGTCGTCGAACTCCACGACGGCCGCATCTGGGCCGAATCCGTTCCCAACAAAGGCACAACCATTTGGTTTACATTAGCTAGATGAGAGAGATGTCTCTTATAAAATGGTAGGGAGTGCGGAGATTTGAAATCCTGAGTGATTTCAATACTCTTTTTCCCGACCTACTACAAATCACTACCGCTTTGTTAAATTGATCACTTGGGCTGATTTAACTCCGTGAATCTGCATGTCGTCAAGGCAAGCCGTCGCATCTTTAATATCGATTCCTGCCTTCCGCATGTAGATCATCATGGTGTCCATATCTTTCCAGCCTCCCATGCTCATTACTTTACTAGGAGCTACTCCTTTTCCAAGAAGCAGTGTTGCCCAACTTGCCCTAAGATCGTGAAAACGAATTTCCGGCAACCCAACTGACTTCAGAAAAAATCGCAATTCCCTCGCTTGCTCTCCCTTGTCCCATTTACTAAGTCGCGGGAGAACAAAGTCACTTTCCATTGATTGCAATTTCAATTCCGACAGGACTGGTATCAGGGGTTTCGGAATTTCAACCACACGATCATCGCCAGATTTTGTAGATTTGAATCCATCCTTGCTAGACCAAGACGAATTTACGAGAATCTGCCTTTCTGAAAGATTCACTTTATCCCAAGTCAATGCGTAGAGTTCACCATTCCTCATCCCTGTGTATAGTGCGACCGCATAGTGGCTATACCAATGCCAGTCCAACTCTCTCGCCTTCTTTAACAATTTAACAATCTGTTCTTCATTGAGAACTGATTTAATTTTTTCGTTCAGTTTAAACTTGAGTAAAGGCGTTGGGTTCTTCATCAAAAGATCTTCATCCAGAGCATAAGAAAAAGCACCGCGAATACATTTAATAAAGTACTTCTTATGCGATTCCGCTTTATCATTAAAGAACGCTTTGAGAATTCCATGAATATCTTGGCTAGATATTTCATCGATGTACTTTTCATTCCATAGAGGAATCGTATATTTTTCTAGCGACTTTCGACGACCATAAATGGTCCCATTCATCAAATCAGATTCATCTAAGAATTTAAGATATTGCTGTAAGAATGCAGGCCATTTAGGAATGATTGTTCGTTTCAATTTATCATTCACAATCACAATCAATTCTGCCAAAACTCTATTTGCTTCACTTTTTGACTTGATTCCCTTGCGCCTCATAACCACTGGTAGTCGAGTCTTAGGATGTCTCTTTGAGTACGAAACAATGTATGTATTGTCTTTATCTATTCTAATTCCCATAAATAGCTCCTCTTTTTTGAGAGAGGAGAAGGGACTGAAGTTCACTCATTCTATAGCGATTGCGATTTCCTAGCTTGTAGTAAGAGATCTGTCCATTGCTGGTCATATTTCTCAAGGCTCCTACAGAAACTTTTAAATACGCAGCCGCTTGGTTCGTGTCTAACCACTCATTTGTCAAAGAACTGACCGCGATCTGTACTTCAGTGCCACCAGTCTTGCAAATAGTTTCGGCACGGTCGGCACACAACTTCTCCATTTCTATTTCAGTTTGAACTAAATTACATACACTATTTCTTCGAGAAATTAGATCTCTATGTGCCATCTGTTCCGCCATAGACGAAACTAAGCCCATACCAGACATGAACCTTCGCTCCGTCATGGGACACAGAATTTTCTGATTTAGAAACATTGAATGTAAGAACTACCTCACGTGAGAAATTCGCAATGGACATTGGTTGATGGCCACTTTCAATCATCACGCTCTTGTACAGTTTATAAAGATCCATAGTTCCAAGCGTAGATCCAGGTTTCAGTTTGCAGTATTCGAGCAAAAACTTTCTACAAGGATTTACATCAATTTGAAATTCAGCTAAGGCTGATTTCATCTCTTCTGAAAACGAAAATGAACCCTGTCTTCTGAGGCGCAACAAGCCCTCCAAAGCCCAATTCAAAATACCTGGAAGTTCTCCGCTATTTTTCCAGAACTCTTCTTTTCCCAAATTTCTATTCTGTTTTGCGGCTTCCAAGATCTGTTGTTTAAATGGAAATAGAAGCAATCGTCTCCAAATTCCGTCAGTGTTATCCATAAACCTTGGCAAGGTATTAGTAGCAAAAGTAAGTCTCGCGGTAGGGATCATCTCAAATGGTTCTTTATTTTTTCTTTCCACTACAGTTGGATTGCCAGAAATGTATTTCTTTAGCTCACCTTCGGCCCCTTTCGAGTCAATATTTAGCTCCTCCACAATGTTAGCCAACTTACCCACTGTGTTCGCTAGAACGAAAGTTCTTTTGGGATCAAATGCTTCGAGAGGTACAGCCGACATGTTCTCGCTTCCTAACAAACATCTGAGAACGGTACAGCAGACAGATTTTCCATTAGCTCCATGTCCGAAAAAAATCGCAAATTTTTGAAAAGATGTATCGAAAATTAAATTGTAACCAAACCACTCTTGAAGAACTTTTTGAGTTTTCAAGTCGGGAATCATTTCATTTAAGAATTGATGCCACGTCGGACAACTTGCTTCTAAGTTAAACGAAAATGGCAAACAGCTTCGATTAAAAAAATCTGACGTATGAGGCATAAGATCGATATCTTCTACCCCCGTAACTCCTGCTAAGTCGATAAGACCATTATCCACACAAATAATATTCGAGGCGTCCGAATCTTGATATTCAATCCAAAAAGGTGGAAGGCGATCTGACTTAACATTTACAGCAGCCTCTATATTTGAGAGGACATCGGCACCTTTAATTTTACCAGCATACTTCCTATTCAGAGGATGGTGTTGAATAAAGCGAACCACATCATTTAGTAAATCGGAAGTAATGCGCTTCTTATAGTATTTGCCTGTATATTGGTAGAAATCTTGGCGGAATGCAGTCAGTTTACTTTCATGTGTATCCAACTTGTTCTTTTTCAAAAACTGATTAGCTAAATCGGCGGACGACATTGTCTTTTCATTTGCATCTTGAACTACTTCGAGCTGCTGCTTTACAATTTGTGGCCCTGACATTCTGAATAGATCGTTGAAATCTGTGTTTTTAGTATCGCCGTCCATAAATGTAGGGATCGTATATTGTCCAGCAACTTCACTAGCTGCTTTTTGCGCGCTAATCTTGCCTGGGTTCCCAGGAGTCGCGCGATCATTGTCACCAGCCACAATAATTTTGATATGCGGATTTAAGTCTTTAATCGCAATGCAAACATCTGATAGATTTCCGGCATTCATCGCACATGCCACAACTTTGTTTGTTGATTTATGAACAGACCATCCAGTCGCAACACCTTCAACGACATAAATCTCTTTTAGATTTTTCAGCAAGCTTCGCTCTGGAATAAGAAAGAAAAGACCTTTATTTGCTTGTCCAGTTAGGAAAAGTTTTTTTCCATTTGAATCAATACGTTGCAATCCCAAGAGATCATGATGCACATTTCTTAACGGAATCAGCAATTCATCAATATACAGATTTCTTCTACGCTTAACTCCAGTGATCTCCTCAATCCCTTTTGAATTTAAATACTTGTGCCCTTGTGCAGGCGTCCCTTTGCTCCACCAATGTTTCGCTTTTGCCGAAGCCTCCCTCTGGGCCTCACGTTGCTTTTTTTCTACATCATGTTTTGATTTCACATAGAACTTTCGAGCTTCTCCTTCTTCAGATTTGGAAACCGAATTCCAATTTGAAATTGCATATCGCTCTTGGGTCTTCCAATCCCCAAATACTGCAAAGTAAATTTCAGTATTGGATTTAGTTCTATATTTGGAGCCGACGAGCCAGCCGTTCTTCGTCCCATCTCGATCAAATCTTTGGTATTCGCCATTCAGCTTCACATCTTCCAATGTGTAGCCTTTAGCAGATAATTCGATTCTCACTAATTCTTCGACAGATTGAGTCACTGCGTCTCCCTTGCTTATTGCATTTCATAGAAATTCAGCCGGAGACCTCTTTAACAATTTCCCAAATCTCTGAAGAGCGGTTAATTAGGAAAATCGCGACGCATAAAATTGAGGTAAATTATCCGATGTGGCCTGAACTCGAAGAATTGAAAGCTAAATTAAATTCTAAAAAAATGAGACTCGTAATTTCCTTGATTTCAAAAATGGACCGAGGAGAATTCGCTGACTCCGAAGCTAAGCGAAGAAAATCCTTCGCAAAGCGATTTGATGTATGGATGAAGCACATGGATGAAATAGAAGTCTTCCTGAGAGATGCCGTACCTTTCGGTAGCCACGACAGCATAGATCTCCTGCTTCAATTCGAAGACACCAAAAAATCTATCTCTGAATATCTGGCAAAGTATCAAAGCGAAGAAATTCATCTAACTGAGAGGTCCGGCCCCAAGGAATATCCAACATATTTATCGTGGGAAATTTTTAAACTATTAAATAGCGCCAAAGGTGACTCCTCAAAGCTGAAGATCCTCATCGAATACTTTTCTCCGAGCGGCGAGTTTGATACTTGGTTAACATCAGTCACAGGTGGACGATTACGAGGCCCGCAACGCACCTCTAGACAGGATGAAATCGAAAGCTACGAGGACGATAGAAAGTGGCTTAACGACTTCAAAGCCAGAATCAAAAAACAGTTAAAACGCTTTTTGGCCGAAATAAATGATGCCCAATAAGTGGACAAATATTGCTTAAGATTTCGATTTCCATGCTGTTTTTTAATGCAAAGTGCCGTCTTGATTGATGGCTATATTTGATAACAGCCGCCGGACCTAATAATAGATTTTTGTTTATCCTTTGCGTCTTGCTCTTCCACTCCGAATAATGCGATAAGTTACACCTTTTTCAGTAAAGGCCTTAACCGAATTTCTTAGCTGTTGGGTTTTAGTTATGGATGTCGCTACACGCGTTGTTATGAGACAAGTTTTTAAAGTGAAAGCATTAAAGGCAGATGGGCAAGCCTTTGAGGATCTCTTTACGTCAGTAATGGGGCATCACAATCCAAACTTTACGCAGATTAAACCCTATGGGCGAGAAGGGGATCATAAGAATGATGGCTTCGATAGAACCACAGGCACCTTCTATCAGTGTTACGGACCAGAGGACCTTGAGAAAAGAGAAGCTAACGCTTTAACAAAACTCGAAACTGATTTTAATGGCCTAAAAGAAAAATGGAACGACGAAACACCGATTCAGGAGTTCCACTATGTTCTCAACGATAAGTACAAAGGGGTGCCTCCAACTTTGGAGCATGCTTTAGCTGGCATCAAGACGACCCATGGCCTTAATCAGTGCAAGCCTCTTCTTCCCAAAGATTTAGAAGAAATGCTTTTCAGCCTTTCTGACGACAAAGTGTATGACGTAATTGGCGGAGTTCCAGGAATGCCCTCTAATGAAGCAATTCAATTGGCAGCCTTAAACGAAGTGGTCCATTTTTTAATTCAAAATATGGATGTTGTCTCTTTTAAAGGAAAGCTAGTTTCTCCCGATTTTGAAGATAAAATTCAGTTCAATGGGTTAGGCGAGCTTACTGCCGCAATTCTACGAGATGGAAGCTATCAAGTACACGTTCTTGAAAAGTACTTTGGAGCAAACGCTGCCTCCTTACGAGAAGACCTCCGTCAGATTTTCAACAAAATTTATAAAGAGTCGATTGATATCGTAAAAGAAACTGAAGAGTTAAATAAGCCAGACGTAATCTTCCTTCACATTGCTGAAAGTGCATTTCCAAATCAAAAGAAGATGCACCGCGATTCAATTTATGTTTTGATGTCATATTACTTTGAAGCTTGTGATATATTTGAAGAGCCCACCAAGGTTGGTGCAAAATGATTTTGCCATCAAAACACATTCGTTTATCAGAATCCTATATCGGCTTGGGTGGCTTCATTTTATCTAAATTGAAACGTCCAACAGCGATTGATAAACTTTGGACCGACTTTCAAAAAGTAGCTAACTCAAATACTTTTCCAGCCAATCATTCGTTTGATAGTTTTGTTTTAACTGTAGATATTCTCTATTCTTTAGGTTTAGTGGAAATGGATACTCACGGGAAGTTGCAACGTGCGGCTAATTAGTCTTACTTCCAACAAAGAGAGCTTTCATCCAGTTGAGTTCAACCCAAGCGGCTTGACTCTAATTGTTGGCGTTCAGTCGAATCCACAAGAGAAGCAGCGGACTAAAACATACAACGGTGTTGGTAAATCACTCATCATTCGACTTATTCATTTTTGCCTAGGTTCCAACAAAATTAAAGAATTCGGCGCCAAACTCGAGGGATGGACCTTTACACTTCGTTTTTCCGTTCGAGATCAAGAATACACTGTTACCCGCTCTTGCGATGAACAAGGGTATGTCATCTTAAACGGTGTTCAAAAGTCCATAGCCGAATACCTTGAGTTTATGTTAGAGCAAAACTTTGTGAGTGTGCCACCCTCACACGTTTCATTCAGAACTCTGATCAATCGCTTCATTCGTCCCAACAAGGGCGCTTATGAAAAAGCAGATGAGTTCGTACCCAAAGAAAATGACTTCACTAAGCTTCTCAATAATTGTTACCTCTTGGGTCTTGATACCAATTTAGTATTAGAGAAATTCCATAGACGTGTTGAAAAGCAAGAATATCAGGAAAAAAAGGGAAGCTTTGAGAAGGATGAAATCTTAGTCGACCTCTATAAAGGGGCAAAAGATCCTGATATCGAACTTGCGGAAATTGATGACGAAGCTAAGGAACTTGAAAAAGGACTTAAGGCATTCGAAATTGCAGATGACTATCATGAAGTTAAAGTAAAAGCCGATGATGCCGCTCGAGAAATTAGAGAGCTTGAGAACTCTATTTTTCTATTCAAGAACTCAATTGCAAACATCGATAGTTCATTAAAAATTCGTCCTGATATTTCCAAGGATCAAGTTGTAAAAGCCTACAATGAAGTACGGGATATTTTTAATGATAAAGTCTTAAGAGAAATAGACGATGTCTTAGCATTCCATACTGAGCTTATCGATAAGCGCAAGAAACGTCTCACTGAAGAGAAAGAAAAGCTCGTAAAGAAAATGAGCGACTTTGAACTCAAACGCAAAGATCTTTCAAAGCAGGTTGACGATTCACTTAAGTATCTCAATGCTCATCGGGCAATCGATGAATACTTATCACTTAGTAAGAAGCTCGCTGACTTAACGGTTAAGAGTCATCGAATTCGTGATTTCAAAAATCTTACAAGTCAGTATAGTATTAAAATTGAAAGTCTTAATATTGATATCAACAAAGCAAATGTTGATACTGAAAAATATATCAACGCAATCGAAGACCATTTGAAAAAGCTCAATGATACTTTCCGTGGCTTTGCGAAAGAGTTCTATAGCGAACGCCAGGGCGGAATTTCTATTAAGAATAACGATGGTGATAACCAGCAGCGCTTTAGCATCCAGGTTAAACTTCAAGACGATGCTTCCGACGGAATCAATGAGGTTAAAATATTCTGCTTTGATATGTGCTTGCTGTCATTGCAGATCAATCACGACATTCGCTTTCTTTTCCATGATAGTCGCCTTTACAGTGATATGGATCATAGACAGATGTCCACATTGTTTAAGTTTACAAGTGAGCTATCTGTGAAAGATGACTTCCAATACATTTCCTCTTTAAATCAAGACCAATTGAATGCAATCAAAGGAGAATTGTCTCCCGAAGACTATAAGTCGGTAATTGAGAACAATATCCGACTTGAGCTTACAGATGCTTCTAGTGAAAGTAAGCTTTTGGGCATTCAGGTTGACCTCAGCTACGATGACTAGGGTCTCGCGATTTCAGTTGTTGGATGTTTTTCTCCATGTTCGATATATCATTTAAGTCTATATAGGAAACGGCACCCACTCCATCTCATTTCGGATCTCAGAATCCGAAAAACGGATGTCCCAACGTATTTTAGCTCAAATACTTCTTTATGCGCAGGGTCTTTAACTTGCATTTTTATGCCTATATTTCAAGCACACATAGAGTTTTAATATACATAAGAACATGAAATGAGTAAAAAATGAAACCAATGAAGGCGGCACCACAACCAATTCCATATCAGGGCAGTAAGAGATTAATAGCTCCAAGAATTTTGGAGTTTATTCCCTCTAATGTAGATACTTTCTTTGAGCCATTTGCTGGCTCTGCGGCAGTAACACTTGCGGCAGCTCAAAAAAATATGGCTGCTCAATACTTAATCTCGGATGTACTCAAGCCCCTTACATCGATCTGGGACTCGATCATTAGTCGACCACAAGATCTATCTTCAGGATATGAGCTAATTTGGAAAGATCAAATTGGAAATGAAAGAGCTTATTTTGATCAAATTAGGGATGAGTTCAATAAAGATCACGATCCTTGCAAACTATTATATTTAATAGCAAGATGCGTGAAAAACTCTGTGAGATTTAATTCTCAAGGGCAATTTAATCAGTCCCCAGATAATCGCAGGCTTGGTATGCACCCAGACACAATGCGAGAGCGCATACAGTATGCACACGAATTACTTTCTGGTCGCACGACAGTCGAAACTTCAGACTTTCGCCAAGTACTTCTTGAGGCAACCTCTAAAGATTTCGTCTACATGGATCCTCCGTATCAAGGAACCAGTCAGAAGAAAGATACTCGTTATGCTCAACAACTTGATATTGAAACATTGAGCGCTGAACTGGAGCGTCTCAATTCTAAAAGTATCAAATTTGCTTTGAGTTATGATGGCTCTTTAGGAGATAAGACCTACGGAAAAGAATTATCATCGGATCTCAATCTCACTCGAGTTTTAATCCATGCAGGCCGCTCGTCCCAGGCAACACTTCTTGGAAGAAAAGATGAGACTGTTGAGTCACTATATCTATCACCAAGTTTAATTAAACAAATCGGAAGTGTTCCAAGCATAGTTTATAGCAAAGCTCAAAACACTAAAGTTCAAGAAGATATATCTATTTAATCTTAGAGTTTAATTTTAATTTAATATATTCTCCGATGCTCTTCCCAAGCCTTGCAGAGTCTGACTTTAACAAATTAAAAAGCTCAGTCTCTGCTTCTTCAAAAACCACCTCAGCACGATTAATAGCTCGATTAGCAATGTGTTCATAGTCGCCTGGGTTTGCCCAGTAGCATTTCTTACAGACATTTGGCGCCTTGTCGGTACTCCAGTTTACACACCGTTCACAGGACCAGCTCTTTTTTCTATTACATGTACCACAAACAAGCATAAATGCTTCGATGTTATCTTCAGTAGCAGATGTTTCGCCTGCAACTTCATATGGAACACGATGATCAATTTGAAGGTAGCGAGGTTCATAAGAGGTCTGGCACAAAGAGCACTTTTCACCATGAAGAGTAAGCAACTGAATTTTAAATTCCTTTGAAAATACCTGGCGACCACCGATCTTATTTGAAGAAATTTTATTGGGATCTGCGAAGCGATAGGCGCCAATTGAACGACCATCTTTAGCTTTGACCCTAAAAGTTTCCAGAGGCAAGCCTTGTTCACGGACATCTCGAGCAGCTCTCGGCGGATGTTTGTAGCCATATAGCTTCTCAAGCTCTTCGGTTGTAACAAAGCCATTTTCAATAATATGATCAACAACGACCTTAGGACGCTTAGCAGTTATCTTCTTTGCAATCGCCAAAATTCGTGGATCAACCTTTGGTTTACTCATTCAATCTCCTAAATGACTCATCGGAGATCTGTTTAGTTTCTTGAACGCCTACTGAAATTTACTATCTTAAAGTCTAGTCCGTCCAATACTGTTGTTCTTTTGGAGGATCGTAACAGCCCTCTGAAGCTTGAGCCGACAATTGAAAATATATTTAAAACTACTTTTAAAAAATAGATTTCGCCTATTGCTGCTGCTCACAGTGAATATTTGTATAGACAGCTTTACCACCTACAACAGTAGATGTGCTTTTGCATTCGGCCTCAATAGCCTTTTTATTATGAGCGGCATTTTCCGAGCTGCTCAGGCTTTGAATCGCTTTGATAGCATTCTGAAGGTCCTCTTTTTTTGTATTGCGAGCATCGTTTTCGGCTTTTACTTCCGCAAGTTGCTTTTCTAAGCCTGCTCTTTTTTCTTTTAAAGCACTCAATTCAGATTCGTAAAGATCGATCAACTTACAGGCCTCCTTATCTCCAAGCCTACATCCTTTGCGATAATAATCAGCGAACTCACCGTCTTTCTGTTTTGCTCGAACATATCCAAGAGCCGTACAAGCTCGAGCAATTTCTTTTTTATTGCAGGCTTTTAGAAGCTCTTGGCATGACTTTCCACCGTCCTCCATACACTGTGTTGCAAGAGTACGATCTTCAGCGAAAACCGGTTTCGACAAAGTAGGAATGCAGATAAGACATAGAACAATATGTTTGCAATTCATTAAAGTCTCCACTTTATAGAATAGAAGTTAAGAAAGCCCACAGTCCTAATCCGATACCTAACGTAGCAGAATCTGTATACTGAGTGGCTCCGTATCCAACGAATCCTCCGGTCATTAAATTAAGTATCAGCGATATTTTATAACCTTGTACCAACTGCCTCTCTTCGTAATCTTGCTTCATAATTGACTCCCATAACTTCTTGGTATCGTTTCTCTGGTTCCTGCTCATTCAGTTATTAAATGGCTCCTAAAGTCATATCGGCATTCTTTTTACGACCTTGAGCGGTCGTGGTCCTTCCAAGGTCGTCCTATCACAATGAGACATGCAAATTGACGAAAAGACCTGGAAACTTGTCAGAAGAATTTCTAAAAATATCCGTCGCCTACGCGAAGAGCGTGGCTGGACACAAGAGGATATGGAAGATCACGGTTTTGGTGTACGCTGGTATCAGCGTTTCGAATCTGGAAGGCATGTCTTTACTCTGCCAACGCTCGATAAGCTGGCAAGAGCCTTCAAAGTTGATATAACCGAACTTTTTAAAGAGCCGAAGGACCGTCACTAGCTATTACAAATCGACCCCCACCCTCCCCCCACTCGAGAAAAAGTTAAAGGCCTACTTCCTAGACTTCGCTCTTTCGAACCGTAATGACCATTCATCCATATTGTTTTTATCATTGGAAGCCCCCATCCAAAGCCACTCGAAACGAGCCAGCATAGCCAATATAGGTGCTGGACTTAACGGTCCAACGGGTGGCTAAATCGCTGTTTTTACAGCGGTCGGAGAGCCTATTTTGTGTCAAGGATTCAAGGCTGGAAGTTGTAGTACTTTTGAAAAGTACTACGGCCAAGTACTACAAAATGCTGCAACTGACGTGATTAAACGTGATTTCTTGTGATGATCAGAAAAAGTGAACTTCAAGCCTTCTCGCTCTAAGTTTTTAATTTTACTTTGTTATTATTAGTTCTTCTTAAAACGACAAAACCACCGCTAGGTGGCTTCGAAAATGGTAGGGGGCGAGGGACTTGAACCCCCGATCCCAGTGTTATGAGCACCGTGCTTTAACCAACTAAGCTAGCCCCCCACTACCGAGAGGCTTTAAGGTATCAAACATAGCGAACACGATCAACCGCGGAGTGGCGGATCAAAACTTCGTGTACGAACAAGCTAAAGCAAACCGACCTGTTTGCCCCGCGACTCCCAAGTAAACTCCATTTTTGGCTTTAGAATCCAAATCCAATCGCACAAGGCTGCCACCGTCATAGCAAGTCAATTCAAAGTGAGCGCGTCCGACATAAGAAGAAGCCCGAGTGCGATACCATTGCGTCGTACAGGCAACGTCACGGATCGTGATCACGCGGTGCTGAGGACCGTTTCCTGTGGTCGCCCAAAACTCTTCCGTATAATTGATGAGCAACGGCTCGTTAGGAGTCGCGCGTTCAGCTTTGAGGTAAACAGTCGCGACTGTGTCGTTACCTTTATACTGAACAAGATCAGGAGTTTTTTCCGCAGAACACTCAACGGATTTAATAACTTTATCGGCAGCATCGATAGCAAAAGCGGAGTGAGACAAAAGCAAAGCAGCCGTGAAGAAAACTGATTTCATTTTTAACCTCCAGTTTTAAAATTGGAGGAATCATACAGGAGAATTTCAGAATGATTTGTCAGGATTGAAAGTGATGAAAAGATTCTAATAAAAAAAGGGACTTTCCGAAGAAAGTCCCTTTCAGGAAGCTCAAATCAGCTCTCCTAGAGAGCGCTAGCTATCAACAAACGCCTTCAGTTTGTTGCTGCGAGAAGGATGACGAAGCTTACGAAGAGCTTTAGCCTCGATCTGACGGATACGCTCACGAGTCACGTTGAAGTCTTGTCCCACCTCTTCAAGAGTATGGTCAGATTCTTCACCGATACCGAAACGCATACGAAGAACTTTTTCTTCTCTTGGAGTCAGTGTCGAAAGAACACGGCGAGTTTGTTCCGCCAAGTTCAGGTTCACAATCGCTTCTGCAGGATTGATCACCTTTTTGTCTTCGATAAAGTCCCCTAAGTGCGAATCTTCTTCTTCACCCACTGGAGTTTCCAAAGAGATTGGCTCTTTCGCGATTTTCAAAACTTTGCGAACTTTATCAACTGGCATGTCCATTTTATCCGCGATCTCTTCAGGGGTCGGCTCACGGCCTAGTTCCTGGATCAGATAGCGAGATGTACGAACAAGCTTGTTGATCGTCTCGATCATGTGAACAGGGATACGGATTGTACGAGCTTGGTCGGCAATCGCGCGAGTGATCGCTTGACGGATCCACCATGTCGCATAAGTCGAGAACTTGTAACCACGACGGTATTCGAACTTATCAACGGCTTTCATCAAACCGATGTTACCTTCCTGGATCAAATCCAAGAATTGAAGACCGCGGTTGGTGTACTTCTTCGCGATAGAAACAACGAGACGCAAGTTCGCTTCAACGAGTTCTGACTTCGCTGCATCGGCTTCGCGCTCACCTTTCCAAATCGCTGTGTAAGTTTCCTTAACCCAGTTGTGGTTCATCTCTGTTTCGGAGTCCAAGCGGCCGATACGTTTTTCAGCCTCTTGAGCTTGCAATACGTAGGATTTGAATTTTTGGTAATTCAAACCCGTATCGCGAGTCATTCTTGTTAATTCTTTTTCGTTCGCATCGATCAACTTCATACGTTCTGTCATTGCAGCAACGTCTTTAGAGAACGTACGCTCCACACCGTCTTTGATACGACGACGAAGAGTTCCGATACGGTTCACCAAGTTTTTGAACTTGATCACGATACGGTTGATTGTCTTACGGTTGAAGTTCACAGACTCGAAGTTCGCCATGAGCTTGTCGTTCATCGCAACAAGTTCTTTCATAGCCGCTTGACGAGCTGGAGTGTTCGTTTCTTCTTTACGAAGAACCAAGAAATGTTTCTCAGCCGCTTTTTGGTACTCAGTCACTTTACCGATAAGTTCATGAATCTTATCGATGTATTCCTTCTCATCGTATTGAGTGTCTTCGTCCTCAAGACCACGGAAGATCGATTTAACTTTGATACGTCCTTCATCAAGACGCTTACCAAGTTGAATGATCTCGTATGTTCCTAGTGGAGACAAAAGGATCGCACGAACGATTTCACGCTCCCCTTTTTCGATACGACGAGCGATCTCAACTTCACCCTCACGAGTAAGAAGTGACACGCTTCCCATTTTACGCAAGTAAAGACGAACAGGGTCGTTACCCTTAACGTCTTCGCTTTCTGCTTTTTCTTCATCATCTACTTCTTCGTCTTCAGAATCCGGGCTTTCAAGGAAAGATCCTTCGCCCTCTTCCTCTTTCGAAGTTTCAGACAAGTCTGAAATTACTACACCACCACCCTCAAGCGCGTGCATGAATGCATCGAGCACTGAAGGAGCGATAATTTCAGGTGGAAGAAGGTCGTTGATTTCTTCAATCGTCAACGCGCCTTTTTCCTTTGCAAGCTTCAGAAATCGTTGAATTTCTTCTTTAATCAACGCTTCTTGTTCCTGCAAAGAAAGAACCTTTACCGGCTCTTTCTCTTGTTTGTTTGGTAGGTTCGGTTTCATCAATACCCCGCCTTTTACCCTTTATTCAGAGAGATTCGATTTCTCTGAATATTCATAATCTGTTCCAACTTTTCCGAACTAGGTTCGTTTTTAAGATCTCTCGCCAATTGCTTTGCTTGCTCTCTTAGGAAGTTTTCTTTCACGCGCTTAAAGCAATCACGCAAGAGCTTCGTCTCTGCCTCTTCGTCGAACCCTGGTTCAGCCTCGGGAGTGGGCCCAACTTGAAATAGATATTCAGGCTGATCAACGTAAGAGACAAGCAGACTGGTCAATTTATCAAACTTATTAAGATCTTGTCTATACACATCCGTCGCCTTTTCAAGGATCTTTTTCACTCCTTCGTGTGCAACGTTCTCAATCAGTTTTTCACTCTCAAAATGCTCGAAATTGGCACGACTTTTGAGTACCAATCCTAATAGCAGAATCTCTGCTTTAGAGGCTCCTTTGAGGCTGATTTTGCCTCCTTCTACAGGTTGTGACACCGCTTCGGGGGCCTTTTGGTTAGCCGGCGCACTTGGCTGCACCGTTCTAGTCATCGCAGGGCGATTTTGTGAATATACAGGGCCACTGCTTTGCAAGCCCACAGCTTGACGCAGCCAGGGAAGAGTTACGCCCATCTTCTGCGCAGATTCCGCCAAATACAAGTCCCGTAATCGCAAATCCGGAATAGTCTCAAATAACGGTTTCAATTTATCAGCAAGCTTCACTTTTTCAGAAGCCTCACCGCGATAACCTTCCATCCATCGAGCCAAAATCATCACAAACAAATCTGGAGCACGCTCAAGTTCTGCTTTCAGAGCGTCAGCTCCGTATTTTTTCACATAATCGTCAGGGTCCATATTGTTCGGAAGAGTCAAACCCTTCGGATACAGGTCCGCTGCGAGTAAGATCGGCAAGCTGCGTTCGGCCGCTTCCATTCCCGCAGAGTCCCCGTCAAACAGAGCCACTACGTTTTTAGTCATGCGCTTAAGCATTTTTCCGTGATCCGGAGTCAAAGCCGTTCCCATGGTCGCCACCACGTTGCGGATGCCTGCCTGGTACAAAGAAACCAAATCCATGTAGCCTTCAACGATCAAAGCCATATCATCACTACGGATGTAACGAGCTGTTTGTGACAATCCGTAGAGCACTTTCCCCTTAATAAAGACCGGAGTCTCAGGGGAATTTAAATATTTCGGCTCATTTTCTTTTTTCTCAAGGTAACGGCCCCCAAATGCGATGGGTTCTCCCATTGGAGAAAAAATCGGAAACATGAGGCGATCACGGAAAATATCAAAGTAGCCGGACTTATTGTTGCGAGCTTTTACGAGGCGCGCTTCTTCCGCCAAGGCCATCGGCACTTGTTTGCTGCCCAGATATTTTTCTAAGCCATCCCACTCTGCCACCGCGTAACCAACGCCGAAGGTTTCAATAACCTCGTCAGAAAGGCCACGACTGGCAATGTATTTACGAACAGGATGATCGTGAGGCGTGCGTTTAAGTTGCTCTGAAAAATAATGAGCGGCGAGCTTATTTACTTTTAACAACAACTTCTTTTTGTCAGCAGCTTGATCGCGAGCTTCGTCTTCTTTTTCCGGTGCTGGCATTGGAATGCTGGCGCGGTTCGCAAGATATTCAACGGCCTCAGGAAAGCCCATGCCCTGATAATCACGAAGAAACGAAAAAACGTTTCCGCTTTTGTGGCAACCGAAGCAGTGATAGACCTGCTTTGTTTCCGAAACCGAGAACGACGCTGTTTTTTCAACGTGATCAGGAAACGGACAGCGGCCCATAAGGCCGCTACCACTTTGTTTTAGCTGTGTATATTGAGAGATGATGTCGACAAGGTTGTTCGCCTCGGAAACTCTCTCGATAAAGTCTTGGCTAAATCTCATGCACCTTCCAACAAGGGAAAAAGGTACCAGGTACCTTTTTCGACTACGCGAGCTTTGATTTGATAACTTCGCTTACTACTTTGTTGTCTGCGGCGCCGCCAGATTTCGCGATGACTTCTTTCATCACAGGACCCATGTCCTTCACTGTCTTAGCACCCAATGCTGCAATCACTTGAGTTACGAGAGCTTCGATTTGTTCACGGCTCATTTGCGCTGGCAAATAAACTTCAAGAACTTTCAATTCCGCAGTCTCTTGATCGACTAGATCTTGGCGACCTGCTTGAGAGAATTGCTCGATAGATTCTTTTCTTTGTTTTACTAGTTTTTTGATAACGCCCAATACTTCATCAGGAGTGATTGGATCTGGACGCATATCGATTTCGCGGTTTTTGATCGCAGCTTGGAGCATACGAAGAGCTCCCAATTTTGCTGAGTCTTTTGCGATCATCGCGGCTTTAACATCCGCAGCGAGTTTATCTCTGATTTCCATTAAGGACCTCCATGGTTGCTTCAAACACTGAAGCGTAGATAGAACAGAGGCGACACTAGGTCGCCTCCTTGAAAAAACCAATGTCCACTAAAGGAATTAGTCGTTCCAACCTTTTCTAGATTTCTTAACAGCGCGTTTACGAGCCGCTAGAGATTTCTTTTTAAGTCTTACAGAAGGCTTTTCAAAGTGTTCACGTTTTTTAACTTCAGAAAGAATACCTGCTTTTTCGCAAGATTTTTTAAATTTTCTGAATGCAGATTCAAAAGACTCACCGTCTTTGATCTTTACCATTGCCACGACAATCACCTGCCCTTCTGATGTGGAAATAAGAACCAGAGTGTATAACAAAGCAGCATAAAAGGGGCAAGCCTTGGGGTCCTGACGCAATGAATTATTATTCCCCATGTGCTTTTTTTATTGGCACTGTCCTCAATGAATGGGAAAAATTCATCGAGGGGTGTTTATGAGATTTCTTATCTGTCTGATATTATTGGGCTTATCATTAACTGCCAAAGCCGGTACGAGCGAAGATTTCTTTATCTTAAAACCCGGAGAACTGAAGTTTATTCGCACTCCCGGGCAACAATTCTCCCCGCTGACTCAAGCAACCTGCCGCGACCGCATTCGCCAGATCATGTGTTTGGTGAAATCCACTCAGAATCCCGTGGGCACTCGCCAATGTCTTCCTGGCAGCGAGTCTTTTGCGGACCCCGTTGAAAAAATCTATGACATTCTTCCCGAAAAAATCCAAAAAGCCTTCTGCGGTTTGGACGTAATTTATGTCGAAGAAGACATGGAGGCTTTGGCTTACGCCGGGATTGTTCGCCAAGATCCAACAAAAGGTGTTGTCGGTTCGTTCATGGGCATTCGCAAAATTCTTTTAGAGCAAACCTACGATGCAACCTCAGTGTTTGGCTGGAAAGAGCAAAAAGCTTTTGGCATCAAAGCTCCGCCGTTTGTGCACATGCCCGAAGGTCCTCGCGTTGAAGTGGCGTTGCCGGGCTCTTTGTCTTCTCTCCTCTACGTGATGATTCATGAGTTCGGCCACATCATTGATTTTAGCAATAAAGCAAACGACTTCGTTTGTCCTCCCGGAGAAACTTGCAAACTTGAAACGGGTGATATGGCTGAGTATCAAAAGCTTGTTCCGGTGCCGAATTCTTGGAGTGCTTTAAGCTGGAAAAATGCGGTGACTCCGAAGGACAACTATCATTTTCCTCTCTGGGATAGTTTGTGTTTTTATGGTTGTAGTAAAAGCTTGTCTGTTGCGGATGTTGAACAATTCTATCAACAGCTTGCACCTACGAACTTCGTAACGACTTATGCAGCAGTTTCTCCTTTTGAGGACTTTGCAGAGAGTTTTGCTTTCCACGTACTCAGCTTGCAAGGTGATTGGAGTTATCAAATCCAAACTCCGCAAACGGCTTATTCGCTAGATCAAAAATGGAAGAGCACTTGGGATAAAAAATCTTGGATGGAAAGTTTCTACAATCAGGATCTGCGATACCCAACGCCTTCAAACTAGTTTATAAAGATCCAAATACGAGGAGTTAAACCTTTAATGGAACTTTTAACGAACCCGCAGATTTGGATCGCCTTCTTTACACTTTTCGCTCTAGAGCTGGTTTTAGGGATCGATAATATTATTTTTATTTCGATCCTCGCTGGCAAACTTCCCAAAGAACAACAAGACAAGGCCCGCATCACAGGTTTGGGCCTTGCGGTTGGAACGCGTATTCTTTTACTTCTTTCGTTGTCTTGGATCATTGGTTTGACGGCTCCGCTTTTCGAAGTTTTCGGACAAGAAATTTCAGGCCGTGATTTGATTCTTCTTTTAGGCGGTCTTTTCTTAATCGTGAAAAGCACCATGGAAATCAATCACAAGTTGGAAGGTGTTGAAGGAAGTCAGTCAGGTCATGTCGCCGCTTCTTTTAACGCAGTGATTGTGCAAATCCTTTTACTTGATATCGTGTTCTCTTTAGATTCTGTGATCACGGCTGTCGGCATGGTGAGCGAACTTTCTGTGATGATCGCAGCAGTTATTGCTTCGACGCTTGTGATGATGTTTGCTGCAAAACCGATTAGTAATTTTGTGGATGCTCATCCATCTTTAAAAATTCTCGCATTGAGCTTCCTATTGATGATCGGTTTCACGCTGATCGTGGAATCTTTGGAAGTTCATATTCCCAAAGGATATGTGTATTTCGCGATGGCGTTCTCTGTCGGTGTTGAAATGCTCAATATTCGCATGCGCAAGAAGCAACCGAAAGAACCCGTTAAACTTCGTGAACGAATCGTAGAGGAAAAATAGTGAATTCTTCCTCTGAAGACGTCAAATGGATGAAAAAGGCGTTAAGCCTTGCCAAAAGAGCCGCCGAGAAAGGCGAAGTGCCTATCGCGGCTTTGCTTGTAGGTCCTGAAGGGTTGATTTCGTGGGCGATTAATACGCGCGAAAGACAACAAACTCCGTTGGGGCATGCAGAGCTTTTTGCTCTTCATAAAGCTTCCCAGAAAAAACAGAGCTGGCGTCTTAGTGAATGCACTTTATACGTGACGCTAGAACCTTGTGTGATGTGCGCAGGCGCGATTCAGCAAGCTCGCCTGAAACGTGTTGTCTATGGCGCTTCTGATCCTAAAGGCGGCGCCGTTGATAGTCTTTATGAGATCTTAAATGACTCTCGCCTGAATCATCAGGTGGAAGTGACGTCGGGAGTTCTCGCTTCTGAATGCGCGGATCTTCTGCAAGGATTTTTTCAGAATCGTCGCGATGAAAAGAAAACGGAAAAAGCACAAAAGATTTTCCGTGATCGTTCGTCGGTGATTGTTGTTCATAAAAATAAAATTCTCGGCTTTCACGCGATAGATCCGGCTTCACAGGCGAAATATTTTTTTGTTCCTGGTGGTGCCATCGAGGCTGGCGAAACTTCTGCGCAGTCAGCGGCTCGCGAATGCTTAGAAGAAACCGGCTATAAAGTTCGTATTCTTGAAAAAACCGCTTTTGAGCGTAAATATGACTTTCTTTGGAATGGAAATATTCACGCCTGCCGCACGGTTTTTTACGTCGGGATTTTAGATCAAGAATGGACTCCCTCTCATAAAGTGGACGATGCTGATTATCATAAAGGTGTCGAGTGGATTGACGTTAAACGCGTTCCTGAGGTGTTTGCGTATAATAAAGACATCCTTTGGGCCGTACAGAAGCTCGTTAAAACGGCGTTAAAGAAATCGGTCTTGCGCTAATCTTGAGGGGCTGTTACAAGTGGCCTTTCATGACAACGACAAAATTTACTGATCTCCCTTTAATTGCTCCTCTTCAATTTTCTTTAAAAGAAGCAGGTTACGAACATCCAACCCCAATTCAGTTGGCGGCGATTCCTGTTATTCTTGAAGGGCACGACCTTTTGGGGATCGCTCAAACTGGAACTGGAAAAACAGCGGCGTTTTCTTTGCCGATGTTGCAAAATCTTTCTAAACATCAAACACGCCGCGAAGCCAGACGTCCTCGCGCTTTGATTCTGACTCCGACACGTGAACTTGCGATTCAAATCCACGAAAACATCGTGGCTTATAGCAATCATTTAAAACTAAAACACGCCGTGATCTTTGGTGGTGTCGGTCAAGCTCCGCAAGTGAAGGCATTGCAAGAAGGTGTGGATATCTTGATTGCGACTCCGGGTCGCTTGATGGATTTGTATCAACAAAAGTTTTTACACTTAGACCGTGTTGAGATTTTTGTTTTAGATGAAGCTGATCGCATGCTCGATATGGGGTTCATGCAGGATATTAAAAAAATTGTGCCGCTTCTTCCGAAGAAACGTCACAACTTGTTTTTCTCTGCAACTATGCCGCCAGAGATTCAAAAGCTGGCTCATAGCATTTTGGTGAATCCAAAAAAAGTAGAAGTGACTCCGACATCATCGACAGCTGAAAAAGTCGAACAGCGTGTGATGTATGTTGAGAAAAAAGATAAGCTGGATCTTCTTTTGCATCTTTTAAAAGACAATAGCCTTTTCAAAGTTTTGGTTTTCGTGCAAATGAAATACGGAGCAAACCGTGTTGTCGATAAACTGGTAAAAGCAGGAGTGGAAGCTGCTGGCATTCACGGTGATAAATCCCAATCAGCTCGCCAAAGAGCGCTTGAAGATTTCCGCACAGGTAAAATTCGTGTGCTCGTAGCCACTGAAATCGCAGCACGCGGAATTGATATTGAAGGCATCACTCACGTGATCAATCTTGAAATTCCGCATATTCCTGAAAGCTATGTTCACCGTATCGGAAGAACAGCGCGCGCAGGGGCTTCCGGCCAGTCGATTTCATTTGCGACGGCGGAAGAAAGATCTTTCATTTTTGCGATTGAAAAAATCACGCGCCAGCCAATTCCTTTGGATAAAGATCAACCTTTCCACTCAGAAGCCATTGAAAAAGCGGCTGTGATGAGTCCTGGCAAAGCAAAGGCGATGCTCGAAGGTCAGAAAAAAGAGAACAAGCAACGCAATTACGCAAAGAAAAGACCTTTCGGCAATAAAGGTGGCGGACACCAAGCAAAAAGTGGTGGCGCACCCAAAGGCGGTGGTTCTCACAAAGGTGGCGGACATCCATCTAAAGGTGGTGGCGGTCCTCACAAAAAGTTTTCTGGTAAAAAAGGTCCCCGCAACTAGGGGCCTTTCACTTCTAAGATCTTTCTTGTCAGAGGGTCCACTGTCACTGCGACAGGTTTTTGGGTCTTCTGACTTTTTTCAAGTTTACTCAAAACCGTTTTATTCTGCTCGATTTCATAAAGAACTGGCTCGCGGTGAAAAGTGATGAACGACTTTTCTTTGATCGTTTTGATTTTATAAACGCGATCAATGAAGTTTTGTGTTTTTAAAGTCGGCGTTTCATTAGCAAAAGCCGAAATCCCAACAAAAAGAAAAAGTGTCGCGATTAAATACTTCATAACTTTCCCTCTTGTTGAATTTTTTTGAAATAGGCTTTTTGAATTTCGCGATCCTCTAAATCGCGACGACGCATTTCTAATTCTTGCTCCGCCATGACCGTTTCAGCCATATGCCAACGGCCACGACTTGGATCATCGTGAATAGATTTAAGACTTCCTCCCCGAAGAGGATCTAAAACAAAGCGATCCGTCATATAAAGTTCAACATTGTCTTTAAATTGTTTGTTCGGAAGCATTTTATCAGTCCACGTTTTCACAGGAACCGCACGGTCGAACATCGCAGGATCAATCACTCGCAATTCCACACCGTTCTTCGTTTCAACGGCGATCACCGGAGCCACGTGATAAGTCCACATCACTCCTTCACCGTTGAGTGCTTTCTTGGTTTCAACAGCCAAAGCACCTTCTGCGAAAATTTTCGCTACACGAATGCCGCGTTTTTCCAAATCACGCGCCATGATGTGCGCTCTGGCCCAACAACCATTTTCAACAACATCAAAAGCGTATTTGGGATCTTTGGAAATTTCAGAGAAGATTTTATTAAGCTCTTCTTCTTTTACAACGGATACAGGAATTGTTCCGGCCGCTGTTTTTTCGATATTCACACTGGGATAAGCAACACGGGGATTGTCTTTCTTCGGGTCACACTTCTCAGCGCGATTGACGGAGTTTAAAGACTTCGTGAAGCTATTAAAAAAATCCGAGTAATCGTAAACATTGGCTTTTCCGTCGCGAAATTTTTTTGAGAATGTGGCATTCGCATCCGGAAGAGAAGACTCTTGGTACTGGCCTGCATACATGCAGACCTCTTCCATATTGGCTCTTTCAGACGGCGTCAGCTCTTCGATCTTAACTTGATCACACAACCACTCGGGACTGATGGCCCAAACAGGAAGAGTAAAAAGAAACAGAATTAAGAGTGAAATCCGACGTAGATGCATAGACTTTCTTATCGGATTTTTATGGATTCGCTAAAAGAGAGCTGGACTTAGGTCGGCCTTATAAAAGGACAGCGCAAGACTATTCCTGCGCTTCCAATCTATAACCCAAAGAAGGGACAGCCACGATGCGCCCGTTGAATTTTGCAATTTTGCGTTTCAAGTAGTTGATCTGAGAATCCACGTTACGTGAAGTCACTTCCGTGTCTCCCCAAATCTCTGACAAGCACTTATCACGCGTGACAAGATTGTTTTTGCCAGCGACAAGCAATTTTAAAATATCAAACTGCTTAGGCGTGAGATTCACTTCTTCACCATCAACGAAAACTTGGCGAGACAAAAGATTCATACGCAAGTTTGCAGCAACAAGTTCCGAAGCCATTTCCGGTTCTTTTTCTGACAAGCGCGCTTTAATTCTAAGAATCAACTCTTTCACGTGGAAAGGTTTAGAAATGAAATCATCAGCGCCGGTTTCAAAAGCTTTGATTCTTTCATCAATCGTTGCCGCACCAGAAACAAAAATGATCGGTGTGTTTTTCGTTGATTCTGTTTCCCGAACCATACGACAAACATCAACGCCCATCACTCCAGGCATTTTATAATCTAGAAGAATAAGATCCGGTCTTTTTTCATTAATAAGCTTTACTGCAGATGTGCTGTCGGAAGTGTACGAGCACTCGTAGGTAGAGCTTAAAATCTCAGCGAGAAGCTTACAGCTCTCTTCATAGTCATCTACAATTACAATCTTTTTAGCAGCCAAGTCTGCACCTCTTGGATTCGCCGTAAACATGTTCATATTTGAAGCATCACCCGATCAGGCTAAAAAAACAAGCAGTACGGGGTCCAGTTTTAAACACCCTTATATTTGATATGCTTTCCGTCAAGGATCTTCTTCAGCTGATCCCTTTTATCACCTTGAATTTCGATGATGCCACTTTTTTCTGACAAAATGTGAGTACCACCGACTCCGCATTTCGCTTTAAGTTCTTTAGCGAGCGTTTTGAGATAATCCTCGTTGCGAGGAAAGCCATCCATGACTGTGACCGTTTTCCCGCCTCTGCCGCCCTTTTCAAGGCGGAAGATGACAGTGAATTGTCCTTCTTTAACAGAATCCTCAGGACGACAGCGACATTCCGCCATCAATTCTTTGCACTGAGGACATTTGATATTGTCTTTGGGATCGGTACTAAAAACTAAGCGAGTATTCTTCATGATCCTGAGCTTTCTTGATTCGAAGGATTCGGGCTTGGGCCTTCACCCAGCTTGTGCTGTGTATACTCCTTTCCGTCGAATCTAAAAAGCTGCGGGGTTTCATCCATCACTGTCGCTATGTTCACCGGGCGTTTCCAAATTTTGAAAACGTTCTTCAAAGTTTCACTCATAAAATCCGGCTGCATATCAATGCCTTCATGGAGATGAGTCAAAAGAAGCTCTCCACGATTTTCAAAGTTGGCGTCTTCAATGCGAATAATCGGCTGCCCGAAGTTCGTCATATGGAACAATAACTGTGCTTTGATAGCTTTGAAGTCTTTGGTATCAACCTCAAACTTTCCGGTTTTCTTATTAAACTTGTACACAAACAATTTATTCCGCACACAGAAGTCTTCTGTGAGGAACTGATCGATGAAAGTCACATCGTTGCACACTTTGCGAACTTCAAAGATCTTTTCGCGACCGAGATTTAATTTTTTATCCCAGTGTT
>NZ_CAMLDV010000002.1 GCF_946478835.1 uncultured Bdellovibrio sp.
CTCATCATCAACCGCAACGCCATCCTCGTCGGCGGCATCAAGCCGCATTATTACTGCCTGCCCGTCGCCAAGCGCGAGGAGCACCGGCTGGCGCTGCGCGCTGCCGCCACGTCCGGCGACACGCGTTTCTTCCTCGGCACCCATCTCTTTAAGTCCTTTAAGAACTTCGGAAGAAGGTCCCGGTGGATCAATGTAAAGAACATCGGGTCGCCATTGATGATGGTAACGAATCGCCGTCACCGCATCGTAAAGAGGCAATTTAAATTCGACATAATTTAAAATCGTCTGCGCAACACAGCTGATAATGCGCGTGCCACCCGGAGCACCGACGGCCATGAAGGGTTTATTGTCTTTCATCAAAATTGTGGGCGACATGCTGCTGAGAGGTGTTTTCTTTGGAGCAATGGCATTGGGTTTTCCACCAATAGCTCCAAACAAATTTGAACTTCCTTCTTGCGCTGAAAAATCATCCATTTCATTGTTAAGCACGATACCAGTACCAGGAGCCACGACACCAGAACCCATCCAACCATTGATCGTTTGAGTCGTGCTCACGGCATTCCCTTTATCATCCATCATAGAGATATGCGTCGTTTCTGTGGATTCATAGGGCGCCGGGTTTCCTGCTTCGACTTCCGAAACCTTTCGCGCGTGATCCAAACGCACTTCTTTACGACGTGATTCGATATATTTTGGAGAAATCAAACCCTGCACAGGAACTTTTGTGAAATCGGGATCACCCAAATATTTTGCTCGATCGGCAAACGATGATTGCAGAGCCGACGCCGCCAAGTGAATTGAGTTTTTAGATAAGAAGCCTTGTTTTGAAAGATGATCATTTTCAAGGAAATCCAAGAATTGAATCACATGCACTCCACCCGAACTTGGCGGCGGCATTGAGAAGACTTCATAGCCGTCGAAGCTTCCTTCAACAGGCTTACGCCATTTGACTTGGTAAGACGAAAGATCTTTATAGGAGATCAAACCTTTTTCTTTTTTAGAAAGATCTACGATGGATTTCGCAACGGAACCTTTGTAAAAACCATCCTTCCCTTTTTTAGAAATAATCTGCAACGTTTTTGCTAAGTCTTTTTGCACAAGCACCGTCCCAATAGACGGAACATCACCTGAAGCATTCAGGAAAATTGCTTTCGCCGAAGGATCTTTGCGAATCTGTTCCACACGATTTTCTAAAGCCTTATGAAATTCTTCATAAATTGGAAAACCATTTTCCGCCAGACGAATTGCAGGCTGCATTACTTTTTCTAGAGGCAACGAACCGAATTTTCCGTGAATCTCGATAAGCCCCGCGACCATTCCCGGAACCGCAACAGCTAAGACACCGTTCTGCGAAAGATCCGTATTGGCCTTGCCGTCTTTTCCAACGTACATATTCTTTGTCGCACGCAGTGGAGCTCTTTCGCGGAAATCAATTGCGTAAGTCTTTCCCGTTTTTGATTCATGGAAAAGTAAAAATCCACCGCCACCAATTCCGGTGGACTGAGGTCTTTCCACAGACACCGTGAATGATGCTGCCACCGTGGCATCAATAATATTTCCACCTTGAGCGAAAATTTCTTCTGCCGCCTTACTAGCATAGCGACCTTGAGTAGCGATAGCGAATTGAGTCCCGAAGGCTTCCGCCGTACTGTGATCCACACGCTCTTTAGCTGTGCGAATAACTGAGGAACTTCCTTTCGGAGTCTGGCAACTCGCCAAAAACAAAACACTCACTAGAATCAAAACAAATTTTTTCATCCTTAAAATCCTTCTTTGTTTGTTGATATCGTAATCTCAAAATGAGACTTCACCTACCTTTTTCGTCACGTGTTAAGAGGATAGCTTCCCAGCTCGTCTCTGAGATTCCCCAGCGTGGACAGGAACTTGCACATAAGATGGCTATGATCAAAATGGTGGCTTCGATTTTAGGACTTCTCATTTTTACAGCTCTTTCAGCGGGAGCTGCTCCGAAGCGCATTTGCACCATGACGCTAAATTCAAACGACGAAAAAGAAGTTCTTAAAAATATGTACGGCGGCCAGGATGTCGAGATCACAGAACTTGTTCCTGAAAACAAAGACCCTTCTTGGCTTTCTCGCGCCTGCCAATCTGGAATTCAATGTGATGTTTTACTGGTCTCTGGCCATTTTGGTGGCGTGTTTTTTGGTGAAGGCGTCAGCACCACTTTGGATTTAAAAGAAATTGAAAAGTTAAGCTGCGAAAATTCTTGCCCGGGAATTTTAAGCCATCCCAAAGATGTTTTTCTCATGGGCTGCAACACTCTTTCAAGCAAAGCTCCCGATAAAAGATCTATTGAAGAATACGTTGAGGTTCTTATCCACAATGGTTTCCCCCGCGATCTTGCGGAGCGAGTGGCTTTTGCGCGATACTCAGAATATGGAATGAGCATCAGTCAGATATTTTCTTCGGCATTTCAAGGCGTAGAAAGACTGCATGGTTTTTCAAGCACAGGCCCGCTAGGCAAAGTCGCGGCTCCCCTGCTTCGCCAGTCCCTAAAGAATACAAGCAAAGATGTGTTTTTTAGTAAAGGCCCCGATACGAATCGTTTGAAACAGGTTTTTGCAGGAACAAGCTATCGCATGGTTCAACCCGCCAAAGAGATTGATTCCAACTATCGCGCTTTAACTTGTAAAACGTATTCACAAAATCAGGATCAAAACAAAGAGGCCATTGTCTTTTTATCCAAAAAAACTAATTTAAAAAAATATTATGAGCCTCTTTTAGAGGCGAGCAAAAATCCATCCTTTCTTCGTCTGATTCAAGACACCGTCAATACGTCAGCGGAAGCCCGTCAGAACTTTCAAAGCTTCTTTGAGGAAATCGGCGTTGCGAGATCTTTGCCGCTAAAAATGAAATTTCAGTTTTTAGATCTACAAGCCAGCCTTGGTCTTATTCCACTGGTCGTAAAACAAGATCAGCAAGAAGGGCTTCTGCGCCAAAGACTCGCTTCGGATTTAAACTTTATCGTGACGGACCAATTTTGTGCGATGAAAGATCTTCTGAAAAACACGGAGCTTCGTGGCGCGTGGATTCGTGCTTCTGCAGAAGGAAATCCATTTCTTCCACGACTCAGCCAGTGTTTTGGAAGTTATGACGAAGATATAGAAAACATTTTAAGATCTATGATTGCAAGTCAGGACTCGTCTCTTCGCCGTGAAGCGATTCGGGCGTTATCGACACGTATCAGCTGGAATGACAAAATCACGATCGCCAATATGTCAGCGTCATGGCCTCGCCGGGATCGCATTGATATGGCTTACTTTTTAAAGCTGCCCCTTTCTTCAGAAAGATTGAGCCCTCGTGTGCAAACGTGTTTGTACGAAGCCAAACAAAAATCGACGGCAGACGCGCGCGATGGCTATCGTTGGTATTGCCACAACGAATTTGAAGCAGATATTGATTCTCCACTGAAATGCCATCAGATCGCACGTGAATTTGAAACCCAAAGTGTCACAGGAATGGATTGGCAATGTTTGACACGTTTCCCGAGAGAAATTCATCTTGGCGCTTGTCTTGAAGCCGCAGATCGAAATCCCGATCCCGAAAATTCTGACGATATTCGTTGGTTTTGCTGGAACCGACTTTCTGGATTAGCACAACTCAGCCGCTCAGAGTGTCTCGCTTTGGCATCGTCGATGAAGATTCAAGGAAATCGATTCAAAGCAAATTGGAATTGCATGAATCGTCTCAGTTACTGAGACGTCAAAACCTAGACAAACTTATATTTACCTTTTCTTCTTCAGAAAGACTCACGAAAAACCGAATAAAAACCACCGGCTCGTTGATGGAAGGTTTTTAATGCGGAGAATTTTTTTCACATTTTTATTGGTAATTTTTCAGCTCGGCTGTTCGTTAGATCTTAGCCTGAAGAATTCTCAAGGTTCCGGTGACAACAACTCCGAAACTCCCGATACAATCACTGCACCTCTTTGGAAAAAACCTTCATTGCAACTTAACGGGACACCTTTTGCGCGACTTTCACTGCCTGATGGACGTACTCTTGTTGGTGGCAGTTTTAATTCCGCACAGATCGGCGACGGCGCCTGCCATCTCTATAGTTTTTCTTCGTCTGAACAATACTTCCCTTGTTTGGACGTTTTTGAACCTTTCCGTACGATGGAGCAAAGTCCTGACGGTGGATTTTACTTCTCCTACAATCGCTATTATCCAGATTCCGAAAGGCTCGTAGGAAAACTCAATCCCGACGGCACTGTTGGTTCCTGGAACCCCCTTTTTGAAAAGACATTTCCCTTCGACCTTCACGTCAATTCAATGCGAGTTCACAACGGAGTATTATACGTCGGGGGAAATTTCGAAAAAGTAAATGGCCAAACTCGCAGCGGACTTGCCGCTTTTGACATCGCCACCGGCGATCTCTTAGATTGGAACCCCGGATTGCTCAGTGACGGCAACAACGACATCGAAGCGAAGCAAATTGAAATTTATAACGATAAACTTTATGTCTTAGGATATCACAACGGCGGAGGACAAAACGCCTTGCCTCGCCAGGGAATTGTCGTTCTTAACCTGAACGACAATAACGCCGATCCCACATTTGATTTCGCATTTTCCAGTACAATGTACAGTGTCGGCAAAATGCGTTTTTATAAAGATCTTATTTTTATCGCTCTTTACGATTTCAACTCTGTGGAAGAATTCTTTATCGCTTCGGCTGCGACGGGAGCCCGTCACGCGTGGTCTCCGTCAACGATGACAAACGATGGTGGCTGGATTTTCAACTTCGAACTCCAGGGAGATCAACTTTGGTTTGTGGGTGACTTCACCACATTCAACGGTCTGAACAGAAAATACATTGCCCGTCTTGATATTTCCAATATTTCGGAAAATTCGCCGCCCACTTTGAATAATTGGACCACAGCGGTGAATTTCGACAGCGAGGTTTACGATATCACCGTCGGTACAAACACGGTTATTGTAACCGGAGATTTTCATTATGCTGATGACCAAAATGCCGATGGAATTGCTGCTCTAAAAAAATCAGACGGGACTTTATTAGGCTTAGATTTAGGACATCCCATTCAAGATGCCTCTGATGCAAATACGATTTCCCATCTTGGCAATGATCAGTTTCTTTTTTGGGGACATCTGAAGAATGAATATTGGAGTCGCGATAATCTCATTATGTTTGAGGCTGACGGTTCCGTGTCTGAGTGGAATGCTTCCGTGGACAGAACTGTCACCGATCTCACAACAGACGGAACAAAAATTTATATCGCCGGTTTTTTCCGCACGGTCAATGGTTCAAGCCAAGAATATCTGGCGGCCTTGAATCCGTTGGATGGAACATCTTTATCCTGGTCCGCCGGTGCCGATGGCCCTGTCACTGCGCTGAAATATAAAGACGGTGAGCTGATTGTTGGTGGCGGATTTAGCAACATTGGAGCCACACCCGTCAGCCGTAGAAGTTTGGCGAAATTGAATGCACTCACCGGAGAAGCTTTAAGCTGGAATCCTTCTTTGATTGCGGCGAACTATCCTTGGGTGAACTCTCTGGAGATTCTTAACGACAAAGTCGTTGTTGGAGGATCCTCTTTAGCAACGGCAGCCCATACAACTCGTGAAAATCTGATTGCGGTGGATACAAATACCGGCGCACTTCAAAATTGGTTTCCAAAACCGAACGACCAAGTACGCGATATCGTTATTCAAGACAACGACATTTATATTTCTGGAGGATTCTCACAAGTGGGACCTTCGGCAACACCTAAAGCTATGATTGCGAAATTAAACTTATCAAGTGAAGAGCCGCAAAATTGGACTCCGCCCTTTATCAATGAACAGTATATCTTTGTGAGCACACTGTGGATTGAGAATTCAAAACTGCTTGCATTTAAAGCCGGTGAAATGAAAATCTTCCACTTAGATTTGACATCGGGGGCTGAGACAAACGGAACTTATCCGTTCACCCCAACCATGCCCTTAGAACTTTAAAGTTGATTTAAAACATCAAGACCGAGCTTCCAGCCGTCTCCAGCACCGAGGGTGACAAATACGTCGCCCTCTTTAAGCAAGCCCAAAACCTTTTGAGTCGCTTTTTCATCACGCAAGAAGTACTGTGCACGCTCGTGCTTCATCTCTTGCGCTAGCTTTTCGCTGCTAACTCCTGGAATCGGAGCTTCACCGGCCGCGTAAATATCAGTCAGCAAAACTTCATCAGCTTCTTTGAAAGCCGTCGTGAAATCATGCCAGCAGTGCTGAGTTCTGGAATAACGGTGCGGTTGGAAGAAAACCACCAAACGCTGTTTTGGATATTTCTCTCGGAATGCCTGAAGAACCGCGCGCACCTCTGTCGGATGGTGTCCGTAGTCGTCATAAATTTTGATACCGCGTTTTTCACCTTTAAAGTGGAAACGGCGATCAACACCCTCAAAGCGCTGCAAACCTTTAGCACATGTTGCAAACGGAATTCCCGCGGCGACACCCGCGCAAATCGCGGCCACAGCATTCAAGGCATTGTGACGGCCTGGAACTTTCAGTTGGAACTCCCCAACAAGATGTCTTGTGCCGAGCAAACGATCGCTGCGATACAAAGAATAATTTCCTTGTTCACCGCTAAGAACTAAATCGTTCTTTTCATCAAATCCGTAGAATAAAATACGCTTAGGGAAGTTTTCAAAGATTTGGCGAATGATCGGGTCATCACCACAAGCAATCACTTTGCCATAGAATGGAACTTTCAAAGCAAAGTCGTAGAAATTCTTTTGCAGGTTTTCAAAAGTTTTAAAGTGATCCAAGTGATCGGAATCCACATTCGTGATGATTGCAATTTCCGGAGAAAGTTTATGGAAACTTCCATCAGACTCATCGGCTTCAGCTACAAGCCATTCTCCAGAACCCAACATCGCTGTGGACTTAATAAGTTCAAAACGACCACCGACAACGATTGTTGGACTTAAACCCGCTTCCAAGAAAATCGCTGAAGTCATGGATGTTGTCGTTGTTTTTCCGTGAGTTCCCGCAACGGCAATACCGCGTTTAATGCGCATGATTTCCGCCAGTGCTTCTGCACGAGGGATCAAAGGAATTTGTCGTGCGCGGGCCTCAGAAATTTCTGGATTGCCGTATTGAATGGCGCTGGAATAAACAACAACGTCCGCATCACCCACGTTGGAAGAGGCGTGACCTTTAAAAACCTTAACGCCCAACTCTTTCAGTCGTTCCGTATTTGCATTCTCAGAGATGTCACTACCAGAAACTTTTGCGCCGATATTGTGAAGCAGCTCTGCAAGCCCACACATACCGATACCGCCGATACCTACGAAATGAAATTTGGCGTGTTGTAATTTCATTGCAATATTTCCTTTGCGATTGTTGTCGCCGCTTGAGGAATATAAAAAGACTTTATATTTTTGACCATCTGTTCGCGCAATTCTTTATCATTGCGCAACGATTGGATCTCAGAGATCAACCTAGCCGGAGTTAAATCTTTCTGCAAGATCATGCGCCCTGCATTTTTCGCAACCAAACTCTCGGCATTCTTTTGCTGATGATTGTCAGCTGCTGGAAGAGGAATGATGATCGGAATGATACCAAAAGCAGCGGCCTCTGCAATAGAACTGGCTCCGCCGCGACTGACAATGATATCCGCCCATTTATAGTACTTTGGCATGTCATAAATGAACTCATGAGGCTCGACCTCGCAAGGCGCCCCTTGATATTTAGCAGTCACAGTCTCGTAATCCCACTTCCCCAACTGATGAACAACAGAGAGGTCTTTAACCCAATCACCACCAGACATGATGGCTTCGTTCAAACAGTAATTGATGACGCGAGATCCTTGGCTTCCGCCAAACGACAAAAGATGAAATTTCTCATCTTTGTGAGACTCATGAACCGCGTTTTCAATTTCTTCACGCACGGGCATTCCGACTTGAGTCACCTGATCGTTTTTAAGATATTTTTTAGCTTCTGCAAAAACCACAAAACACTTATCAACGAAACGAGCCAAAAGACGATTTGCCATTCCTGGCATCGCGTTGGGCTCCCAGATCGCTGTGTTAAAGCCAATGGTGCTGGCAGCCAACACAAAAGGTCCCGAGGCATAACCTCCAACACCAATTACGTAAAGAGGCTTTAGTTGTCCCAACAAACGGATCGACTGCCAAAGACCCACAGGAATTTTTAAAAGAGTTTTGATTCTTTCGATAGGACTTTTGACATTAAGCTTTCCGGATTCGATCAGATGCAAAGGAAAACCTTCGCGTGGTACGATCTTCGATTCTAGGCCCATGGCCGTTCCAACAAAATGGACTTCAACAGTAGGATCTACTTTTTGAATCGCACGGGCAATCGCAATGCCCGGATAAATGTGCCCGCCGGTACCTCCACCTGCGATCACAATTGTTCTTTTAATCATGAATTCTTCACCTTCGATGTTGTCCAACGCGAGCCGAAGCGGCGGGAAAACTTATCTTCCTCAAATGAATTTTCAATGTTGAGGATCAAACCAAACATAAAACAAAGTGAAACCAATGAACTTCCGCCGTAACTCAAGAAAGGCAATGTTAAACCTTTCGTTGGCAGAAGTCCCATCACCACCCCTGCATTGATAAAGACACTCAGACCAAAAGTCACTGATAAACCCAAAGCCATTGCTTTTTTAAAAGGCTCCTCAGCTTTGACTGCGATTTGAATTCCACGGAAAACCACAAAACCATAAAGAGCCAGAAGGATCACAAAACCGACAAAACCCATCTCTTCACCAAAAACGGCCAAAGTAAAATCCGTGTGCGCTTCCGGAAGAAAGAACAGTTTCCCTTGGCCTTGTCCTAAGCCAACTCCTGTCAGTCCACCGGAGTGAAAACTCAACATACTTTGAATCACTTGAAAGCCTTTTTGTGCGGGATCAGACCACGGATCCAAGAACGCAAGAACACGCGCACGACGATACGGAACTGTCATAACGAGGAAATAAAATGCGGGAATCAAAACACCCAGAGCGGCAATGATATATTTCCACTGCAAACCAAAAGCAAAAAGCAAAGTCACGCCGACCATGAGAATGATTGCGAAAGTTCCGAAGTCAGGTTGCTTTAATAAAAGACCCAACGGAGCTACCATTGCAAGAAGCAGCCAATACCACTTCAATTTGGAAAGAAGATTTTCTCTTCTCATCAAGAGACTTGCAAACCACACACTGAAAGAAATTTTTAGAAGCTCTCCCGGTTCAAAACGAATTCCCAAAGGAAGCTGAATCCAGCGCAACGCGCCCCCAACTCGCACGCCTAATCCAGGAACATAGGTCGCTAGAACTCCCAACGTTGCGACAAACCACAAAGCCCATCCATATTTTTCGATATAACGAAACGGAATATGAATAGTGCCGATTAAAACCGCAAACGCCGCTAATGCAAAGATCAATTGTCGCTTAAAAAAGAAAAGTCCATCACCGTAGGACTCAATCGCGAAAATAAAACTGGAAGAGTAAACTTGAACGAGGCCGATCCCTAAAAGAGTGATGATGGCTAAAAACAAGCTGCTAGACAAATATCTCAACATAGTAGGACTCCCGAACTTTAGTATATTCAGAAGTCCTTTTTATCGTCCAATGCTACTGACAAGACTGGACTATTCGGAAATCACTTCTGCATCAGCATCTTGAGTCGACTCAGGCTTGTTTGCCGGTGTCATCGGCTTCTTCGGAGCGACAGCCGCACGACGCCCCGCTGTTGAGCAGCAGTAAATCACGCCGGTTTGATCCGAAGAGTTCTTGTAGTTTGTGATAGAAAAGTTTTTGTTGGAATCACAGCGACGAGCCATCTGCATGTTCAACTCAACATCCAAATCCGGAAAAAGATCACCGCTAACAAACTCACAGTACATACCCGTGCTAGCCGCCATTTTTTCACGCTGCTCTTGGCGAGCTTTAAACGCCGAAGAACATCCAGAAAGCAAAAGAACAGAAGATGTTAAAAGAATAAAAAGACGTTGAGACACGGGAAGCCCTCCTGGCATTGAAAAAGACCGCCCTTCTTGGGCGGTCTTAAGTTGTCGCGGATCAATGAAACTTTCTCACGATTTCTTTAAAATAATCGCCGCGTTCTTCGAAACTGTCAAACATGTCAAAAGACGAACAACCTGGAGACAACAGAACTGTGTCACCGATTCTCGACTTTTGGTAAGCGATAAGAACCGCTTCTTCGAAAGTTCCAATCAAGAACGTTTCAGAGAAATCACCAAGGTCGCGGTTGATTCTCTCTTTCGCTTCCCCGACCAAGATCAAGGTCTTCACCTTTCTCTTAACAGCGTTGCGAAGAGGTTCGTAGTTCAAGTTCGTGTCTTTACCACCCGCGATCAAAATTACGTTTTCATCGAAAGTGTCCAAAGCGCGAAGAACCGCATGCACGTTTGTTGCTTTAGAGTCGTTGTAGAACAAAACTCCGCCGACTTTGCGCACGTATTCAATGCGATGAGGAAGACCTGTGAAAGTGTCGATCACTTTTTGAACCGCTTCACGAGTCGCACCATGTTCGCGAGACGCCAAGATCGCTGCCATCACGTTTTCAACAGAGTGCTTACCGCGCATTTTCATATTCTTGATTGTGAAGCTTTCAATCTCAGGACCTGTGCGCACGCGGATTTCGTCTCCGATATTCACGGCACCACCGATATTCATGATTTGTGGTTCCAACGCTGGTTTACGAGAGAAGTAGAAAATACGTCCACGTTGAACCGCTGGATCACGCGCCAATTCAACAACCGCGTTGTCATCAGCGTTCAAGATACTTGTTGTCGCTTGATTTGTGTTTTTGAAGATACGTCTTTTTGCATTCACGTATTCTTCCATTGAGCGATAACGATCCAAGTGATTTTCTGCCAAGTTCGTGAACACGATGTTCATTGGATTGAAAGTATCGCAATGCTCAAGCATGAAGCTTGAAACTTCCGCGATCACCACTTGCGCTTTTTCATCTGAACGCAAGTAATCAACCAATGGCTTTTCATTCGCGCCGCCAACCCAGGTTTTAATTCCTGACTCTTTAAGAATCGCCTCTGTGATTTTCGCCACAGTTGTTTTACCGTTTGTTCCCGTAAGACCAATGATCGGCTCTTTAATGAATCCCGCAGAGAATTCAAACTCTCCCGTGATCTTGATTCCTTGAGAACGTGCGTAATCAAAGATTTTCAAATTGCTTGGAACACCCGGAGACAAGATCACCAAGTCTTGGGCAATGAAAGTTTTTGGACTGTGACCACCCAATTCAAACTTGATTGGCAAATCACCCAATTGCTCCAACTGAGTTGAAAGCTCTGGCTTGGATTTGTGGTCCGTCACCGTGACTTGAGCGCCATGCTTAGTAAGAAAGTGCGCCAAAGACGCGCCCGTTTTACCAAGACCGACGACAAGAATTCTTTTATCTTTTAATTCACTAAACTCTTTATACATTTGTTACCTCAACTTCAGAGTCGCAAGACTTAATACAGCTAATAAAATAGAAATAATCCAGAAACGCACGATGATCTTTGTCTCTGTAAGACCGCCCAATTCAAAGTGGTGATGAATCGGCGCCATTTTAAAGACCCTTTTGCCGGTCATCTTAAATGAAATCACCTGCGTGATAACGGACAATGCTTCGACCACGAAAACACCGCCTAAGACAACCATCAAAAGTTCATTTTGAGTGATCACAGCCATCGTGCCCAAGAATCCACCCAAGGAAAGTGAACCCACGTCACCCATGAACACTTGCGCAGGATACGCATTGAACCACAAGAAGCCCATGCCTGCGGCAACGATGGTGGCTGCAACCGGAGTTAATTCTCCCGCGCCAACGACGTGAGGAATTTGCAAGTAAGACGCAATCGAATAGTGACCTGTCACGTAAGCAAAAAGTCCCAATGTCGCAGCAGAGATCATCACGGGCACAATTGCAAGACCATCCAAACCGTCAGTCAAATTCACGGCGTTGGCTGTTCCGACAACAACAAGAGCTCCGAACAGAATATAGAAATAACCGATATCCAAAGACACCGACTTCACAAATGGAATTGTCACCGCTGTGCTAAGACCATGGAAGTGAACAAGATAGGCAATCACGGCTCCACTGATAAGAAACTCTCCAGCCAAACGGATTTTTCCAGAAAGTCCTTTTGAATTTTTCTTACTCACTTTGAGCCAGTCATCCATGTAACCGATCAAACCAAAACCCCAAGTGATGATGAGCACCGCCCACACCAAAGGATTCATCATATCCACCCACAACAAACATGGAATCAAAGTGGAAAGAAGAATCAGACCTCCACCCATTGTTGGAGTCCCGGCTTTTTTCTTATGAGTTTGAGGACCGTCATCACGAATGCTTTGACCAAAGTGTTTCATCTGCAAACGTTTAATGAAGTGAGGACCCCACATCCAGCACAACAAAAACGCTGTGAAAAATGAGATGAAAGTACGAACGGTGATGTACCGAAAAACGTTCAGTGGCGAAAACTGATCCGCCATCGAATAAAGCCATTGATAAAGCATGCTGCGATGATCCCCTGTTGTGACCTATAAATTTAAATTTGCTAGGAACTTAAAGGGTTTAGCACATCTGCTTTTGCAAATGCAAGGAAAAGTTAATAAGTTATTGATTTCATTAAGTATTTTTGCAACTTGTGACATATGACAGAGATCATGTTCAGTCTCTCTCAAAGTGGTAGAATCACAGTATAGTGTAAAGGAGGCTCCATGAAAATGGCTCTTAAAGATCACATGACTCGTAAAATTGTGACTGTCAATCAGGATGCGACGGCGGCTGAGGCTTATCGTTTGATGACGAATTATTGGATTCGTCACTTGCCAGTGATGGATGCGGAGGAAGAGTACATCGTCGGAATGCTTTCAGACAGAGACTTGCTTAGAACTCCCGCTCCCGAAACAAAGGTTCAGCAGTTGATGAGTTCGCCCATAAAAACTTTCAGTATCGAAACGCCCATTCGAGATGTTGTCGACGCAATGATTGAAGAAAAAGTTTCGGCCTTCTTGATTACGAAAAATGAGGAAGTTGTCGGTATTGTCACTTCGGAAGATTTGTTGGTTCTTTTAGATCAAATCTTAAAACGTGACGATAATACGACGACTTGGAGTCTAAGCGAGATCTTCACCAATCCCGCCTTGCAACGAGCCGCCTACTTAGTTGGCCAGGCCGGAATTTAGTAACCTACTCCGACAGAGACGGTGTTTTGATAGTCATTCTTCGACATGTCAGCGCCGTCTCTGAAAATCACAGTCGAGCTGACATTCACAGAAATAGGCCCAAGCTTCACACCAAGAGACGCACCTGCATAAGGATTGTATTTAATCGGGTCTTCTTTCGTGGTTTCAACTCCGCCCGAAGTTTCTTTGCGGATTTCTTTTGTCGCCTGTCCACCGAGGCGTCCTGTCGCAAAGAAAAAATTATTAAATCGATACGTTGAACGCACACCAAGTTTTAGTTTTTCATCTTCGGTTCTGATTTTTTCCGGCGCTGTTGAGAAGTCTTCTGTGTCAGAGGCTTTTGTGTATTCAAGTTCTCCTGAAATCAAATCCGTTCCCGCCGTGAGACGCGCACCGTACATCAAGCGAGTGTTTAGATGCGGAGATGGATAATCGCGATAGACAGTCTCATAACCATAAAGCGGTTCAAGCTGATAGCCCGCCCCTTTAGAAAGAGTGAATGACGCTGCGGAGGAAATACTTCCCGAAATCAAACCTAAACCTACAACGAACCACTTTGCGTTTTTCAACTGCACACGCCCTCCTACGAACTAAATATATTGTTATTTTACACGGAGACAGCCGCCGGGGCAATGCATGCGCAATTGTTGGACCTAAGACTTAAATTTTCATATAATAAGGCTTATGGACACAGTAGATCTTCAATTTTTACGAATGGCGAAGGAGCTTCTTGAGAAGCCGAGTCTCACGGCGCGGATTGCGGCGAAGGTGGGGGCTCCGGTTGAAAAAGGGCTGACTCTTTTGCCTAAGAAAATTCAGTCGACTGTTCATAAGGCGACGGAGAAATCAATTCATGTGGCCTTTGAAGTCGCGGCCTCCACGATGGAGAAAAATAACGGCAAAGAGTCGAGTAACTTTGCACACAAGGCGATGGTGGCAGGTACTGGTGGATTGGGTGGATTTTTTGGTCCGCTGGCTTTGATGGTGGAGCTTCCTATTTCCACGACACTCATTATGCGATCGATTATTGATATCGCGCAAAGTGAAGGTGAAGACATCACCGATCCTGAAACTAAGTTTGCTTGTCTGGAAGTTTTCGCTTTCGGTGGTTATTCGGCTTCGGATGATGCTGCAGGATCGGGATACCTCATGACTCGCGCGGCTTTAGCAAAAACATTTACCGATGCTGCGAAAATTTTTATTGAGAGAGGCATTGCCAATGAAAGCGCTCCTGTTCTGGTGCGACTGCTTGCAAGTATTGCTTCTCGATTCCAACTGGTTGTCACAGAAAAAGTTGCCGCGCAGATGATGCCTTTTATTGGTGCCCTTGGTGGCGCTGGAATCAATGTGATTTTTATGGACCACTTTCAAGATATGGCGCGAGGGCACTTTATCGTGCGTCGGCTTGAGCGAAAGTACGGCGTTGCTGAAGTTCAACGCCGGTACCTTGAAATCACAATCTAATTTTTCTTCAAAGACTTTTTAGAACTCTTCAATGTCGCATTTTTTAAAAGCTGCGCCCACACTGCTCTTGCCATGGGTCCCATCGGTTTATGTTTTATGCGCATGATATGAAGATCCAACGTAAACGGTTTTACATCCTCATCGCGAATTTCAACTAAGTGGCCTTTCTTTAGGTCACTTTCAATTTCATTACGGGCAAGTCGCCCCCAGCCAAAGCTACTGACAATCATTTTGTGTTTCAAGCTATGATCGGTCACAAAACATTTTTTAGAATCCACTGCTAAACCTTTGGTGCCTTTAAGAAGATTACTCTTATCCCCTTGCGAGAGAACGATCACTTGAGGACAGGTTTTCAAAGACTTATAAGTAAGGCCCGGATGTTTCTTTGCCAAAGTTTTTGCGATGACAGGAATCATTTCAATTCGATCAAAGGGCACACTCTCGATTTTTTCGTTCTCAGAAGATTTTGTCGAAATCGAAAAATCCGCTTCACCTGAAAGTAATAACTCCTCCCCGACACTCATGATCTCGGAACGAAAAGTCATCTCTGTAGGATGCTTGCTTAAAACGGTCTCTTGAAAAATTCCCGCCAAAGCTTCAAAGCGCACGAGCGGATCTAAAACGATCGTTAAAAAGGGTTCAACCTTTTTAGAACCCAGCTCCGTTCCCACGGTCTTTAATTCCCGAAATGAGTAAAGACATTGTTTTGCCCAATTGTAAAAAACCAATCCTTCAGGGGTCAGCTTCGGTCGATACTCTTCGCGATTAAAAAGTTGCAGATCAAATTCCTCTTCCAGCTTTTTAATCGCCACACTCAAACTTGGCTGCGTTTTGTGTAAGTGCTCCGAGGCCGCCTTAAAACTGCCCTTCTCAACAATCATTTCTAATGTCTCAAGCTGGTCTATCGTCACAACTGATCTCCCTCTGAAAGCTCTAAAACTATATTAATATAATTTATATAGAATATAGAAACTAAATAATTTCTTTCAACACCGAAAAAGCCGATACTAGGTTCATCAGGAGGCTCTTATGGCTGACCAAAACAACCAACCCCGCAGAAAGTTCTTACTGGGCGCTTTAACCGCGGCCATGGGGATGGTGGCAGTCGGAGCCTGGAAACTCCCAAGAAAGGAAAAAGGTATGCTTACAATCAGAAAATCCAACGACAGAGGCCTTGCAGAACATGGATGGCTTAAATCTCGCCACACTTTTTCTTTCGCTGAGTACTACGATCCACAACACATGGGCTTTGGCCCTTTGCGCGTGATCAATGAAGACCGCATTGCAGGTGGCACAGGGTTCGACACTCATCCGCATAGAGATATGGAAATCATTTCTTACGTGATCTCGGGTGGTCTTCGTCATCGAGACTCGATGGGAAATGTCACTGTGATTAAACCCGGTGAAGTGCAACGTATGAGTGCCGGAACAGGTGTGATGCACTCGGAATACAACGATCAAGACAAGGATGAAACTCATTTCTTCCAAATCTGGATCACGCCGGAAAAACGCGGAGTCAAACCCGGTTACGGTCAAAAGTCCTTTGAGAAAGAACTGAACTCACAAAAGCTTGTGCATGTGATTTCTAAAGATGGCGGCAATGGTTCCATTGATATCAACCAAGATGCCAACGTGTATATTTCCCGTCTTAAAAAATCAGAAGACTTGGACTTTAAAGTCCCTGCAGGCCGTAAGCTTTGGCTGCAACTTGTGAAAGGTGCGGTGCAAGTCAATGGTGAGGCGATTCAAACCGGTGATGCGATCGCAGCAACTGATATCTCAACTGCCGCTATCACTGCTTCAGAAGATTCAGAAATGATTCTTTTTGATCTTCCAGCTTAGTTACTTCAATCAGCGCGGGTAAAAAGCCCGCGCTTTCTTTATTCTAGCGGCAAATGAATTGTGAACTCGGCACCCTGCCCTGGTTGGCTTGTCACAAAGATATGCCCGCCGTGAGCCTCAACAATGGTCTTTGCAATCGCAAGCCCCAATCCGAAGCCTGACTTTCCTGGAGATCTTGCCGCATCCGCGCGATAAAAGGGTTCAAAGATATGTGGCAAATCTTTTTCAGCAATGCCCACACCATCGTCTTTCACTCTCAAAACACATCCATCTTTTTCTTTTGTCAAAGTCACGACAATAGGAGCTGACTGAGGCTTTGCATATTTAATCGCGTTCTCAAGCAAGTTTCTTAGAACACGCTCTACCTGCATGGGATCGATCACGATAGATACGTCCTCAGGATTTTTTAAAACAACACCAGGAGCTGAGTCTTTGTAGTCTTCCGCCACATGGGTCACAAGCTCTGTTAAATCTGTCGAAGATTTTTTTAACGAAGAAGCGCCCTCACGCAAACGGTAAGACTCTAAAATTTCCGCAACAAGTTCTTCCATTTTTTTAAGATCATCCTTAATGGACCCTTTGATCGCTTCATCTTTCAACAAATCAACGGCCACTCCGACACGAGTTAAAGGACTGCGCAACTCGTGACTGACATCTCTTAAAAGCTGTTCTTTGGCGGCGACCATTTTCTCTAGTCCGTCAGCCATATTATTAAAAGCTTCGCCAAGAACCTGGAACTCTCCGCCTTGGCGAGTTTTAATTCGGTATTTTAAATCCCCCATGGAGATTCTTTTTACACCCGTCATAAGAACTTTGATCGGCGACATCATCCAGCGAATCGTGAGAAAGCTCATGATCAGAATTAAGAAAATAAATCCAGCCACGGCCACAAACGGAAATGCAAAGCCGCGCGGAATTTCTTTTGCTGAAACGAACCATGCCGTACGCGGCGAAGCTCCTTTGAGTTCAGCAAAGAAATACTCGTGATGTTTTCCAAGAACAATTTTCGGAGAATAGTGCTCACCCTCTTTTTCAATCTCATTAAAAGTAGGAAGATTTTTTTGATCGGCCAAAGATTCAAAACCTTCCACGCGGGCGTACAGATTTAAATCTTTGTATAGATCCTCAATGCCTTTTTCACTCAATGAGGAATTCAATTTTTGCTGAAGAGAAGACAAATAGAAAATGGCATTCTTTTCCGCCACTGGAGACAACCCGTTATCAGGCTTTAAAGAATGCACAAGCCAACCTAGTCCGCCGATAATAAGAACCGCGGTCAGCATAAACGTAAAGAAAATACGAAAGAGGAGCTTTTTCTTTAAGCGATGTTTTTTATGATGGTGTTTGTAACCCTCATGGTGACGATGATGTCTTCTCACTGAACTTCCTCCACAGGAGCAATAAAGCAATATCCTTCGCCCCACACGGTTCTCAAGAATACTGGCGACTTCGCTGGATCTTTAAGTTTCTGGCGAAGACGACTAATCGCCACATCAATACTGCGATTGTAGGCTTCCCAATCAACACCACGCAGATCATCCATAATACGATCGCGAGAAAGACTTTGCCCTGCGTGGGACATTAATAATTTTAAAAGTTCATATTCATGGGTGCTGAGATTTAAATTTTGCCCTTCAAGAAAAGCCGCACGCAATTGCGTATCTAAAAGCAGACTCCCTGATTTTAATTTTCCTGAAGAAGATGAAGAGGATTTCTTTGCACGACGGATCAGACTTTTAATTCGTGCCACCAACTCTCGCGCTTCAAAAGGTTTTGGCAGGTAATCATCAACACCCAGCTCAAGACCTAAAACCTTATCAGAAGTTTCTCCGCGCGCTGTGAGCATCAAGATCGGCACATCACTAAAGCTGCGAATTTTTTTGCACACTTCAAAGCCGTCCATCTCTGGCAGCATCACATCCAAAATAATCGCATCGATTTTGTCTTTTTTAAGAAGCTGCAAACCTTCGGACGGCAATAACGATTGCACGATCTGCAGTTCAAACTGATTGAAATACTGCTTTAAAAGTTCACCTAATTTTTGATCGTCATCGATCAGAAGTATGCGATTCATAGGCCCATCATAATCCAAAAGCGTTTTGGGCTAAAGGCTTTTTCCCAAGATAATCAAGCAGTTACAATTTGTTACAATCATTAACACCTCAGAAACCACCTTGGCTCCCAAATCACCTACACTGATTTCAGAAATCAACCACTACGGAGGATATGATTATGAGACATCATCACCATCATCATTACAGAAGAAGATGGCCCAAGGTTTTAGGAATTCTTTTTGCGATTGGCAGTGTCGGCTTCCTAGCGGGTTGCCATAAAAGTCCTGAAGAGCGCATGACTGCGATCAGTGAAAAGATCGCCGACAAACTTGATTTTAATGCTCAACAAAAGGCTTTGCTCAGCGATATCACGTCAGAGTTTAAGAAAGATTTTTCTGAAGAAAAAAATCTGCGCAAATCCATGAAAGACGATTTCAAAAGCATGATTCTGGCCGATGACCTTGATAAAGCCAAGATCAAAGAGCATATCAAAGCTCGCCAGGAGCGCATGAATTCTAAAATCGATAAGTATCTGGATAAGGTGGCAGCTCTTCACAAGACTCTGACACCGGAACAGAAAAAAGAATTGATTGATAAGATCGAAAAATTCCAACACAGATGGGAGTAGGCTATGTACCTAGCCCTCTTTGCAAGTACGCCGGAGTCTTGGAAAACTCCGCGTACTTCGACGACTACTGCTTCTCCGAAAAATCCAAAGGCTCACAAGGAAAAACGAAGCGTTCAAGCTTTGTCCCTCGTGAGGCTTTTACCACCGCAATATCCCCCGCTTTCAGATATTGTGCTAGATCCTGTCCGGAAGCGTCCTTAAAATCTTTTTCAATCAAAGTGGGATTCTGATATCCCACTTTGCTTAAGCCGCGAGAGAACGCTTCATAGTCATCGCCGATAAAATAAACTTTATCAAACCCCGCAGCGCCGACCCAAGTTCCAAGTTCTTCATGCAAAGCTGCCGAAGCTGAACCCAACTCACGCATCTGTCCAAAGACACCGACCTTACGACCTGTCACAGTCAGAAGCTTCATATTGTCGATCAAAGCCTTCATGCTGTCAGGGTTTGCATTGTAAGCATCAAAGATTATCTGCGCACCTGATTTCAGGTGCACCAGTTGGTTGCGTCCCCAATTTGTTTTACATTCAGGAAGACCTTTCCAAATTTCCTCTGGAGTCATTCCTGCTGCAAGTCCCAAAGACGCTGCCGCCATAAGATTCGTCAGATTTTGTGAACCGAAAACTTGAACAACAGCCGTTCCTTCTTTACCACCGATTTTTCCTTTAACGGAAAGTTCACTCATCGTCATGGAACTAATCATCAAGTGCACATCCGCGCGAGGATCTTCCGAAGAAAATGTCATGAGTTTTGAATGGTCATACTTTTCGCAAGCCTTCACATACATATTGTGAGTTTGTGCGTTGTCGAGATTATAAATGCGAATCGTATTTGGGCCCGCCGCTTCGTAAATTTCTTCTTTGGCTTCGGCCACCTTTTCGATGGTGCCGAAAAATTCCATGTGCGCGCGTCCCACCATCGTGCACACAACGACATCTGGTTCTGCGATATGAACCAACTCAGTTAATTCTCCCGCATGATTCATACCCATTTCAACAATCGCAACATCTTTCGTCGGTGGAAGTTGCAAAAGTGTGAAGGGAACTCCCCAATGGTTGTTAAAACTTCCCTTGTTGTAGTGAACGTTCAATGTCGTTCCTAGCAAAGCCGCCGTGAATTCTTTCGTTGTGGTTTTTCCGTTAGAGCCTGTGATTCCCAAAACTTTGGCATGAGACTCACGACGAGCCCACGTACCCAAACGCTGCAAAGCTTTCAAAGTATCCGGAACTTTAAGAATCGTGACTTGGCCTTTGAGCTTTTGCACTTGTTCATTTTCTTCATGAACAAGAAGACCTGTGGCCCCTTGTTGAACCGCTTTTTCTAAAAACTGATGCGCATCGAAAGCATCGCCTTTCAAAGGAATAAAAAGCTGTCCTTTTAAATCCGCTCGTGTGTCGGTTCCAATACCCGCAAAATTTTTCTCAACAAGGCTGAGCGTTTGTGCTCCTGTGGCCCTGACAATGGTTTGCACGTCCATGGCTCTCATTGTTTTTTATCTCCCTTGCAAAGCCTCTTCTGCCACTTTCACGTCGCTAAAAGGAAATTTATCTTTGCCTATAATCTGATAATCTTCGTGCCCTTTTCCCGCGATGAGAATCACATCGCCAGGTTGGGCTTTTTGAATAGTTTGATGAATGGCTTCTTTACGATCCACGATCACGGATGTCTTGGCTTTATCAGCCCCGGCAACACCTGCCAAAATATCTTGGATGATTGCTTGTGGATCTTCGGTGCGCGGATTGTCTGACGTGATCACGACTTGATCGGAGTATTTTAAAGACATTTGCGCCATCAAAGGTCGTTTGCCCTTATCGCGATCTCCGCCGCAACCAAAGATCGTCCAAATACGTGCGGAAGATTTTAAACTCTCGCGCACGCTGCGAATCGCCGTTAGAACATTTTCCAATGCATCCGGAGAATGTGCATAATCCACAAAAATAGAAAGATTTTGATTGTTCGCAACAGACTGCAAACGTCCCGGCACACCTGTGAATTTATTCAAAGCCGAAATACAAACGGGTAAAGGCAGTCCCGCAGAAAGACCCGCGCCCAAAGCCGCCAATGCATTCATCACGTTGTGAACTCCCGACATCGGCAAATGAACTTCGCCTTCTCCCATTGGAGTCTGCACTTTAAAATGCGTCAGAGCGAAATCCATTTTTAGAATTTCATAACGAATGTCTGAATCACTTGCGCCATAAGTCCAAAGCACTGCAGGGTCCGCGACACGCAACCGACGACCGTATTTATCTGCCGTATTGATGATGGCATAACAAGGACGCTTTTCCGTTTTCCATAAAAGATCCGTGAAAAGTCTTTGCTTCGCTTCAAGATAGTGATCCATGGTGCCGTGATAATCTAAATGATCGCGCGTGAGATTTGTAAAAATCACGGTGTTAAAGGGAACGCTATCAACGCGTTTTTGATCAAGAGCGTGCGAAGAAACTTCCATCGCAACGGCCATCGCTCCTTCAGAGCGAAACTCACGCAAACGCTTTTGCAAAAAGATCGGATCCGGAGTCGTCATTTCCGAAGGCCAAACTTTCTCACCCAAATGATGATTAACAGTTCCGATCACTCCTGTAGGAATACGGCCCTCATTTAAAATTGCTTCTGTCATGTAAGTCACAGAAGTTTTTCCGTTTGTTCCCGTCACGCCGACACAGAAAAGTTCTTGCCCTGGATCAAGATAAAACCGGCTTGCCAAAATATCCAAAGCCTCGCGTGTATTAGGAACTTGCAAAACAAAACCAGAAAACTCTGTAGGAACCGTGCCTCGGTCTTCCACGACAAGAGCGGCTGCCCCTTTTGCGATCGCATCATGAATAAAACTATGCCCATCCAGCTTGCTGCCACGAATCGCAACAAAAACCGATCCCGGCACAACCAGGCGTGCATCGTTAAAAATTCCAGAGAGTTCTACATCTTGCGGAAGAGACTCTTCAGGAAGGCCGGAAAAGATGGAAAATAATTGGTTTAGCTTCATAGACTCGCTAGAAAGAATAGCGTATGACTGAGTTATGAGACAACTCGGAAAGATACATTGCCAAGAAATAAATAATGACGATAACGCGCCTTGGGTGCTCTTTTTCCACGGCTTTGGCGCCGACTGCAATGACCTGTTTTCTTTAGGAGAAATGATCTCCACTAAGCAAACATACAACTGGCTTTTCCCGAACGGAATTTTAGAGGTTCCCATTGGCCCCGCTTGGATGGGACGCGCATGGTGGACGATTGATATGATGGAAATCCAGCGAGCTGCGGAGCGTGGGGAACACCGCGACTTCAGCAATGATACGCCGAAGGGACTTCCGAAAGCTTACGATGCCGCCATGGAAATGATTCGCCAGCTCAAAGTTCCTTGGAACCAAATTGTTTTGGGAGGTTTTAGCCAAGGAGCGATGCTCGCCACAGAACTTTATTTGCGAGCGCCCGAAACCCCTAAAGGTCTTGTGATCATGTCAGGAACTCTTTTGCACCAAGATGAGTGGAAAAAGTTAGCTCCGAATCGTGCGGGTCAACGATTCTTCCAAAGTCATGGAGAAATGGACCCTGTTTTAGGAATCAAACAAGCTCGACAGCTTGAAACTTTGCTCACGCAAGCCGGAATGAAAGGCTCTTTGCAAAGTTTCCGCGGAGGACATGAGATTCCCACACAGGTCATTATGAAAATCGGCGAGTATTTAAATAATATCTAATTCATTTTTTGCAAAAGCGGCCCCATCCACTCTTTCAGGGGCTTTGCTTGAAATCCTTCGGACTTGGCTTTATCGACATTCATAAACCAATCCGAAGGAATCCCAAACGGCGACCAGGCTTCTTCGGATGGTTCCTTTAAAAGGTGGGCTTTTTTGCCTGTCATCTTTTCAATCATCCCGACAAGTTCACCTAATTTTAAAACATCTTCTGAAGCAAAGTTGAAAATTCCCTCGCGTCGGCCATGAACCAACCACAGCAAAGACCTGGCAGCATCTTCTGAAGTGATAAATGAAAAACGGGCTTCCAAGTTTGGATAATAAATCGGTGAACCCTCTTTGACTCTTTTTACCTGATTATGCAATCGCAACGTATAATCGTCTTCACCGACAACGACCGGGAAACGCGCAAAAGCCCATTTAAAAAAGTTTTGATTCGCGAAAACATTTTCAGCGGATCGTTTTCCTTCGGCGTATTCTTCCATAGGATTTTTTGGAGTTTGCGCGTGATACATGAACGGATTCACTTCTTCTTCGCGAAGATTTGCTCCCCAATTGTAAACGGACATTGTCGAAGTCATAACGTAGAACGGAGTCTTCTCCGCAAAAATTTCAACAGCGGCTTTGGCTTGCTCCGCATTCATACACACTTGATCCACAACGACGTCGAACTTAAGTCTCTCAACAGCCTTCGCAAGATCTGCCTTATTGTTACGGTCTGCTTTCAGACGGTGGACCTTTGCTCCGAAATCATCTTCCACTTGCCCGCGAGAAACCACCCAGATTTCATGGCCTTCATTGATTAAAGAGTGAACCAGTCTTTTTCCAAAATATCTTGTGCCACCGATAACGAGAACTTTCATTTTTTACAATCCTTGTTCTTTTTGCAGAGTCAAAACACGTGCCCGAATGTCAGCCGCTTGCTCTTTGAGGGTTTTGATATCTGTTCCTTGTAAATACTTTTCAATCAGTTTTGCTTCGGACAATTCAAAATCACGATAGATATAGCGCATGCCAAAATCGTGCTTCTGTGGAGTTTTCAAATGTCTTTGCAATTGCACCCACATCGTTACCAAACGCTGATAGAAGATAAAGCTATCAATAAATTTTCCCCGCTCAGCTTCCTTCAAAAAGGTGCGGTACATGACTTCAAAACGGGCGATCCAGTTTTTAAAATCCAGCTTCTTAGGCATTTCATATTTAGGCGCCTTCGAAGCCTCTTTTAAAATATTCTTTTTATCAAAAAGAATAACGGGATCTCCGTGCCGATCCGTATTGAAAAACTCCTGATAGTCTTCGGGATTCAAACTTTGAAAAACACCGGCATCTATGTAGTAAGTTTCCGGCCCCTCGTCAAAAACGTAAAATTTTTGGGCAAAGTTTTTCCACGGGGACTCTTCCACTTTCCAAACATGGCTCACGGATGAAATCACCGGCAAAGCTTTTTCAATTTGTTGAAAAACGATTCCCGGATTTTCACAAATCGCAACCACATCCGTGTCAGACAGATCATCTTCAAATCCGGTCGCGGTTGAGCCTCCCAACCAAGCTGCATGAATTTGCGGATGAGCTTCGAGAGCTTCTTTCAGAGTTTTGACAATATGGTCTTTAGAAAAAAGAGTTTCCATAAAGGAATTATGTCAGCCATCCGACAACTTGGTACTTGTCTTTTAAAGTATCAATTTATGAGACCGAAAGTGATATATAACAATCCGTTTGCTCGTTTATACCGAACAGAAAAACCTTTAGTGCTAAGGAACGGGACTTGATGTTTGGCCGCATTGCGGACGAAAATTGCTTCGATGGTAAAGCTATTTCGTTCCGTCTTTAAATCCGACAAAGATAAATATAAAGCCACCAACTTACCCGCCGCCCTAGAATTTGGGAATGGTGTGATCTTTGGACACATTTATAAAATATCGGAAAAAGGTTTTGTGATGTTCACGCAGTTTTCTGTTGCAGATCTTCCTGCAAAGATTGCTGTGCTGATAAAAATTCACGATCAGTATCTTCCCGCCACCGTTTTAAAAGTCAGCAAAAGTGCCATCGTCTGTGAGTTTATTGAAAACCTTCAGCCAGAAAAGCTGACTTCTTTACTTTCTAAAAAAGTTTAAGTCAGCTCGGCCAAAACATCCCAGCCAAACTTTTCAAGCTTCGCTTCGCCAATACCGTAAACGGAGCGCATTTCATCAAGGCTGCGTGGATTTTTAATCGCAAGATGTTTTAAGGTCTGATCACTGAAAACAACAAAGGCCGGAGCATCCAGCTCTTTCGCTTTTTCTTTACGCCATTTCTTAAGCTTCTCAAAACGCACTTCTTGAAGGTCATCAAGCTCAAGATCCGAAGCTTTGGACTTTTTCGTTTTCTTTAAAGTGGATTTGATCACTTCCAAAGTTTGATCCAACTTCACAAATGGTGTGATTGGTTTCAAAATACGGCGTGACGATTTCGGATCACAGGAATCGCAGTGCCCGCAACGTTCAATACGTTGAGAGTCTTTGTAATAAGTAAGAATCTCTGCATGACGGCATTCACCACCTTCAGCGTAGTTCACTAAGGCATCCAGATTGCGCCAACGAGCACTTTTGATTTCTTCCGGCGCTTCCGAGTTATGAATGAAATAGGACTGCAAACCTTTGTCTTTTTTAGAATACAAAGTCAGACATGTGGATTCCTCACCGTCACGACCACCGCGTCCCATTTCTTGATAAAGAGCATCGATGTTGGCAGGAATCTGGTAATGTACCACCAAACGAACATCCGGTTGGTCAATGCCCATTCCGAAAGCGTTGGTCGCAACAAGAATTCTTAAATCACCACGAGCATAAGCATCTTGAGTTTGCGCGCGGGTTTCAGCAGAAAGTCCCGCATGATAAAAACCCACTTGCGCAAATTTCTTTTCCAGCAAAACGGCTGTCGATTCTGTGATCTTACGAGTTCCGCAGTAAACGATGATTCGTCCCGCAGGTGTGTTCTTAATACTTTGCAAAAGAAAATCCACTTTCGCATCTTCGTTTTCACAAAGCTCCACTTGATAGTACAAATTCGAACGATAAAACCCGTGGACCATGCGCTCGGGCTTTTGCAGATTTAATTGCTTAGAAATATCGTCCAGCACTGTCGGCGTGGCTGACGCAGTCAAAGCCAGCACAGGAACATGTGGGCACAGTTTTTTAAGAATGCTTAACTGCGCATACTCTTCACGGAAGTCATGACCCCATTGCGAAACACAGTGCGCTTCATCAACGGCGAACAAACCAATTTGTCGCTGTTGAATCCATTTTTGAAAGCCTTCTTTTTGAGCCCGCTCTGGTGACAAATACAAAACAAAGGCGCCGCCTTTATTGAGCTCTGCAAAGACTTCCCTTTTTTCATCATCGGACTGACCCGAATGCAAACAGCCCGCCGGAATACCATGTCTTTGTAAAGCCATCACTTGATCTTTCATCAAAGCGATCAGGGGCGAAATAACGATAACCAGTTTTTGCAAATGAACTGCAGGATATTGATAGCACAAAGACTTCCCGCCTCCTGTAGGCAAAACGGCAAGAACGTCTTTCTTTGCAAGAACAGCGTCGATGATTTCTTTTTGACCGCGACGGAACTGCGACAAATTGAAATACTTTTTTAGAATATCCGTATCGGGAACCACAACATCTGCTCGCATACCAGCCACTTTCATTCAAGGTTGCAAAGAGAGCAATAAGAATCCCGGCGAGGATCATCTTATCGCTCCTTGGCAATTTCAATTTAAACTCAGAAGTGGCTCTGCAAGCTTGTGACCAGAGATAAAAACCCTGCGAACCCCTTGACTTCTTATCATGGGGTCCGAATCGCGAATTTTTATTTTAAAATGACGGTGACTTCTTTGCTCTCGGGAAGTGGAGAGCCGACATTCGGAGAGACTTCATTGACTGTGCCCTGACCGACGAATTTCACTTTGATGTCTTGACCGTTGATACGACGAAGAACTTCACGTGTTGTCATATTCATAAAGTTAGGAACCGTTTCCCCTGTGGCAACCTCTGTGACCTTATCAAGCTCTGCCGCCGTTAAAACTTCCTTCGGTTGAACTTTTGGAGAAGGCTTTGTTTCCGCTGCGATCTTACGAACTTTCGGATTCACAGTTGATTCCTCCGCCATCGGAAGAGGCGCGATACCTTCTTTGCGAACGGCGTAAGAAGCCATGCGCGAGAATAGCGGCGCCGCCACCGTCGCACCATAATAAGCTTTTCTTGGAGAATCCACTGCGATGTAAATTACAAACTTTGGATCGTTCGCTGGAATAAAGCCACCGAAGCTAGAAACGTAGGCACCTTTAAGATAACCACGTCCATTCGGATTTACTTTTTGCGCCGTTCCTGTTTTACCACCGACCATGAAACCATCAACACGCGCATTTCCACCGGTTCCGCCTTTTGTTGTCACACCCACAAGCATTGCACGCATTTGCGCTGCCTGCTCCGGAGTCAACACACGACGAATCGGCTTCACAGGAGTTTCAGTTAAAATTCCTGTCTCTGCATCACGGACAGATTGAACGATGTAAGGCGTATTTAAAACGCCCCCGTTCGCAATCGCTGCAAAAGCATTGGCCATTTGCAAAGGCGTGACAGAGATACCGTGACCAAAAGAAATATTACTTAACAAGTGCTGACGCCAAGGAAGAGCCTGCACCATGCCGCGCGCTTCACCCGGAAGATCTGCACCCAGTCTTTGACCAAAACCAAAATCCAAAAGACCTTGACGAAGACGATCCGCTCCCATTTTGAAAGCGATCTTCGTTGTTCCGACGTTCGAAGACACCGCGAGGATTTCTGAAACTGTCAGGTCTTCAAATTTTTCTTTGGTCTCAGCTTCTCTGATAATACGGTCGCCGACTTTGAAGCTTCCTTTTTCACAATAAAACTTTGTATTGGGTTGCACCAAAGAATCGCGAAGTGCTGAGGCAATCACAAAAGTTTTCATTGTCGAACCTGGCTCAAAAGCATCCGTCACGATTTTATTGCGACGATGTTCCGCCTGTGCTTTGCCTGCTTTATTCACATCAAACGTCGGAGCTGAAGCCAGCGCCAAAATCGCCGATGTTTTCGCATCCAAAATAACACCGACCGCATGATCGGCTTCAAAAGTGGAAACCGCGTTGGCAAGTTCACTTTCAAGACGGTACTGAAGCTCTGAATCCACTGTCAGGCGAAGTTCATTCCCCTCTGGATTTTCAATAAACATAAGACCATCGTTGATAAGAGGTCTTCCGCGCGCATCACGTTTTACAGAAACTTTCTTTTGATTGCCTGCAAGAATTTGATTGTAACCAAGCTCCAAGCCTTCAAGCCCTTGACCTTCACTGCCTAAGAATCCCAAAGTTTGCGCGAGCAAAGTTTCGTTCGGATAAACACGGCGCCACTCTTCAACAAAAGAAAGACCGCGCATCTCCCATGATTTGATTTCATCGGCTTTATCTTGTTCCAGCATTCTTTGAATCCACACAAAACGACGGCTGCCGTCTTTGATTTTCGCATAAACGGATTCATAAGACTGATTTAAAACTTTTGATAATTTTTTTGCCGCGAGTTTTCTATTTTCTAAAATTTTTGGATCGGCATACAAAGAGTACGCGGTTGTCGACATAGCGAGATCACGACCATTGCTGTCAACAATCGCTCCCCGGCGGGCTTGCAATGTCACTTTGGTTTGAAACTGACGATTCTGCAAAGAGTTCAAACGATCATTCGGCAAGAACTGCAAATAACCGGCACGCAAGATCAGCATCGACCACAGAGTTAAGATACCTACAAAAATAACAACAATACGTGATTTCAATTACAGATCCTTTTTCGCGATACCTTTGTTCACAACTTTATCCACTTCTTCTGAAAGGGCTCCGCTCAGATGAATGATCTGATTGGCCTGAACCTTTTTAAGAGTGAATTTTTGTTGAGCGACGCTGTCGAGCAACTGCGGACGCGTGATCTTCGCCAGAGCGATTTCTTTCACACGTTTTTCTTCCCACACTTTTTTATGTTCGCGAGTGAGTTTAAGAACGCTGTAACCCATGCGGCGTTCTTCCATCTGCAAGAAGACGATGGAAAACAAAGTTGCGATAATTAAAAGAATACTGAAAAAAGGATTTAACTGCCTAAAGTTTTCCGAGCTCATCCTGAGCACTCCTCTCGAAGATTCTTAGCTTCGCTGAACGCGAGCGAGAATTTCTGTCACACTCTTCCTGAGTGGGAACAATTACTTTTTTATTCACAGCTCTTCCAAGATTCTCCGAACCTTTGAAGATGTTTTTCACGATACGGTCTTCCAGCGAATGAAACGAGATCACAGCCAAACGACCGCCGGGATTCAAAGCGTTGATCATCGCAGGGATCGCCTGCTCAACCACTTCCAGCTCTGAGTTCACCGCCAATCGCAAAGCCATAAAATATTTCGTCGCGGGATGAAAGCCTTTGATTTGCCATCCGTCCACGCGCTCAATAAGACCCGCAAGTTGTTTCGTTGATTGAAATGCTTTTTCTTTACGATCATGAACGATCGCGCGCACGACACGAGCCGGGCGATGGACTTCGCCGTACTCTTTGAAGATTCGAATGAGTTCTTCCTCAGAAGCCGTATTAATTAGCATCTCAGCCGTCAATCCTTGTTGCTGATTCATTCGCATATCTAAGGGGCCATCGTGATAAAAACTAAAGCCTCGGTCCGCCTGGTCCAACTGCGGCGAACTCACACCTAGATCTAAGAGCATCATATCAAAGTTTTTTAGATTATGTTCTGAAAACTGCGAGAAATTTCCATGTATTACGTTTAACTGGCCCTTCTCGACATCAGTCTGGAATTTTGTTTTTGCGTGATCGATGGCAGCTAGATCTTGGTCCATGACCGTGGCCTTCATCTGGGGGATCACATATCTCATCGCGGAGTAGTGACCACCACGCCCAAAAGTTCCATCAAAATAGGTTGCATTTTCCTTTTGTCGATAGGGATAAAACGCGGCGAGCACTTCTTGAAGCAAAACAGGATAATGTTCAGGCGAAAACTCGAAAGGAAGCTCGACCTTGGGCGGGATAAAATCTTCGACAATTTCAATTCTCTCACCTGATTTCGGTTTGTACTTCTTCATTTCTATCCTCACCCGCGGATTCACAGTATGAATTATTCTATTGAGCGTCAAGTCGCTTTGCCTTAACCTATTTCTAAGGCTTTTTCGAATATTTAAAAGGATTTGAATTTCGATGTTAATCAACTGTCCACGTTGTGGGTTTCAACAACCTAAAGACAAATACTGCGCGCAGTGTGGCGTTGACATGGAAAACTTCAAACCTGCCACTCCACCTGCTTGGAAACGAATCGTCGGCAACCCGCTAGTTCAGCTTTCTGTTTTAGTTATTGTCGCTGGCGGCGTCGGAATCACGCTTTATCAAAAAGGCCAACAAAATCTTGAGCGTCGCGTAAGCTACCTTAAATCCACGGTGCAAATTAATTCGACCAATAACTCAGCCCTGGCAGATATTGCGGAATCTGCACCTGCAGAAGAAACGCCGACGGCGGATCAAGCTTCACAAACACCCGAGCCTCCTCAAGACGGAGCCGACGGTGTTGTGACGGCTTACAAAGTAGCGGCTCCGAATGTGGCTCCCACAGCGGGACCGTCCCCGACATCAGCGGCACTTGACGATAAAAACAAAGACACAAGATCTTTGGCAAAAACCGGAAGCCCGCATTTGGTGGTTTATTATGCGGAAGTTTCGCGTGGAAGTTTGAACGGTCTTTATGCTGCCAGCCGCAGCACGGGTCAGTTCATGAATTTTAACGATTACTCAGCGGGCATTGTTCCGAGCATTCGCCGTTCCTTATCAGCAGCGCAAACAAAAATTCTTCATAAAGAAGACCGTCCTTTGGATAATTCAAAAACACTGCAATGGTCTTACGGTTTGAAAGATCGCAGAGACCCTTCGGTGGAAATTGGCCTGACGACTTTCTTTGAACTTAGCGAGATGGACAATAACAACTTGCGCGGCAATTTAGAAATCCAAAGAACCTGGAAAGAGCCTTCGGCTTCAGGAACTTTAGAGATTCAAAGAAAATCCTTCCCCGCGATTTTTGAAATCGGCGGAGACACGGGATTTTTCATGGCCGGCGTTTTGCCTCCGCAATCAAATTTGGAAAATGAAGACGAACTCACCGCTATTGATGTTTTTAAGATCTTACGCTCTCCTCAATTCAGATCTGGAGACAGCGAGCTTGTGATCTTTGTCGAATTCGAAAAAGGCAACTAAGACATAACCAAAGGTATTCCCATGGCATTTCAACAAGAGTTGAGTCACCTCTATGGGCCTCAAGTGCACATCATTGATAATCCGTTTTTAAGCGGGCTTTTAGCGCGCTTGTGCTCCCCGGGTTGTTATCAACCCGAAATCAATCGCATCGTGGAAGTTCTTTACACGCATTTGATTTCGGTCACCGTGAATAATGAATTTGATATTGAGCACTTTGAAGAACCCACTCGTATGACCGAGCTTCATCCCGATAAGAAACTTAAAGGCAAGCGCATTGCTTCTCATCAAAAAGCCGTGAGCATTAATCTTGCGCGTGCCGGGACTTATCCCAGTCATATTTGTTATAACTTTTTACACTTTGCCCTGCCCGCTCAGAACGTTCGCCAAGATCATATTTTTGCGGCCCGCGTGACGAACAACAAAGACATGGTCACAGGAGCTGAGTTCGGCGGAATGAAAATCGGGGGCGACGTACAAGGGGCTCATGTGATTTTTCCGGACCCTATGGGGGCCACGGGGAACACGATGGTGACCGCCGTTTCCCACTATAAGACGCATATTCAGGGGCCTGCTAAGAAATTTATCGCCTTAAACCTCATCGTCACCCCCGAGTATTTGAAGAATGTTCTCACTGTGCACCCTGACGTCGTGATCTATGCCTTAAGACTTGACCGAGGCCTATCGCCTCAGGCAGTTTTAGATGCAACTCCGGGCCAATATTGGGATCAAGAACGCGGTTTGAACGACAAACACTATATCGTTCCAGGCGGCGGTGGTTTCGGTGAAATTATGAACAACTCTTTTGTGTAGAGATGGAGACGTTACTATGACAAATCTTTCACTTAAACCCTACATCACTGAAGAAAAAATTCAGCAAAAGGTTAAAGAGTTGGGCGCGACTCTTTCAAAGAAATTCAAAAACGAAAAAGTCGTTGCGGTATGCGTGCTGAAAGGCTCGTTCATGTTCTACTCTGATTTGATCCGCAACATCGACGCCGACATCACTTGCGAATTCTTCGGCGTTTCTTCTTACCACGGCGGAACTTCTTCTTCTGGTGAAGTGAAAGTGACTTTGGATTTGGCAAGCCCGGTTGAAGGTTGCCACGTTATTCTTGTTGAAGACATCGTAGATACGGGTCTTACAATGAACTACCTAAAAAACTCTATCTTGTCTCGTAAACCTAAAAGCCTCACGACAATCGCTTTGCTTGAAAAACCAGACGCTTTGAAAGTGAAATGCGATCTTGATCACGTGGGTTTCAAAATCCAAAACGAATTCGTTGTGGGTTACGGCTTGGATTACCAAGGCTACTACAGAAATCTTCCTTACATCGCGCAAGTTCAGAACTTCCAATAGTTTGATCGCAAATGAAGATGTAAAAAGGGAGCCAATGAAGCTCCCTTTTTTATTTTTAACGCATCAAAATTCCTACGCCGAAAATCATATAGAGCAAAGAAGATCCGTAGTTGATCCACTTCATGGGAATCTTCTGTGTGAGTCTTTCCCCAAACACAACGGCGAGTCCATCAGAGAATAACATTCCTAAAGTCGTTCCCATCGTCACTAGAGTGAGGTTTTGATATTTTGCCGCCAAGGCCACCGTTGAAAGCTGCGTTTTATCTCCGATCTCGGCAAAGAAAAATAGAACCGTCGTTGTCCAAAAAGCTCCCCAGCGCATATTGTCTGGATTGGAATCATCCTTATCAGGAATTAAGATCCACAAAGCAAAACCAAAGAAGGTGATCGCTAAAGCCCAATCCAAATAGTGTGAAGGTACCTGTGAGGAAATCCACTGCCCGAGCCACGCTGCGAGCGCATGATTAAGAATGGTCGCAGCTAATATGCCGCCCATCACGTGCCACGGTTTTTTAAACTTCACGGCTAAAACCAAAGCTAAAAGTTGCGTTTTATCGCCCATCTCTGTGGCTGCGACTAACAAAAAAGAATTTAAAATTGCTTCCATTCGGGAGCCCTCACTTTGAAAAAACCGTGGGACTCAAAAAGAAAACGAGACCACACGGTGTTTGTTGTTAAAAACACGCGTGTTAGTCTCGTCAACAAGGGGGACCTTGCACTTAAACCGGAGCTCATCACTCAGTATGTCGGCTTAAGTCAATTTGGAGAAATTGCGACTACTCCCTAACTTGCCCTGAGAAATAAACAGTTCTGGCGGGCGAGTCAATAACTCCTCCGTGAAAAGCGCTGCAAAATGGTAAATCGGCCATTTTTTCATTGTCTTAACGAGGAATTTTCTGTTTTATGCGGCCTCAAGAGTTCCCCATCAAAAATTGTTTATCCTGGAGAGTCGCGAATGTTCCGAGTTTCTTTGTGTACGCTTGTTTTGAGCCTTGGCCTTCTTGTTAGCAGTTTCGCTCACGCTGCCACTATTTCTGACGACGATATTCATAAAAATGACTTCAAATGGTTCCAATTCAATTTGATGAGAAGCATCGATAACAAGATTCCATTCGGAAACCAACAAGATACTTATTTTGAAATGGAATTCGGCGGCCGCTCTGGAGTTTTGGATCTTTACGGTTACCTGGATGTCTTTGACGTTTTTGATTCTCACTCAGACAGTGACCGTCATGCAGGAGATAATTTCTTTTTCAAACTCGCTCCCCGTTTTTCTTTAGACTACATGACCGGACATGATCTATCTGCGGGTCCTATCCAAGAGTGGTATCTTGCGACTCTTTTCAATGTCGGCGACCGAGCGCTTTTTGAACAGTACGTGGGTATCGGAACGGACATTCAAGTTCCTTGGTTTGGCAAAGTGGGTGCGAACTTAATGGCCCGCTATGTGCGCGAAAATTTCGGTGCTGCGAATGAAAGAGAATGGGATGGTTACATCCTTTCGACAAATTGGTTCACGCCATTTTATCATTTCGAAAATAGTTTTATCTCTTATCAAGGTTATCTTGATTACAAGTTCGGGGCGAACAGACTTGCGGATTCCAGCAACTATTCTGATACGTCTTTGGAATGGTTCAACGGTCTTTACTGGCACTCCAAACGCTATGCCGCCGGTTATGGTCTCAAACTTTATAAAGACATGGCCCTGCTTAAAGACGGTGGTTTTGCTGGCGAGACATCCGGCGTAGGTCACTACTTTTCATTAACGTACAAATTCTAGAGGAGGATTTATGAAGTCCGTTTTGGTATTTCTTCTCAGTTTCGCGTTCCTGCTTCACTCGGAAGCGTCAGAAAAAGTGCAAATCAAAAGCATGCAAGAAGTCGTGCAGAAAGTGGAAGAGCTGAAAAAGCAGTATACAGCTCAAGAAATTCTTGTGGTCTTTGATATCGACAACACACTTCTTACAACAGAAAAAGATCTGGGCGGAGACGCTTGGTTTTCTTGGCAGGAAGAAAAACTCAAAAACAATGACACTCAAGATTTGGTTGCGAAAGATTTCGATGGTCTTTTGCGCGTGCAAAGCTATTTGTATGCTTTAAGCCAAATGCGCGCACCTGAAACGATGTCGCCAAATATGGTGCGCCTGTTTCAACAACAAGGTCACCCCGTGTTCTTGCTGACATCTCGCGGACCTGAATATCAAAACTTCACACAAAGAGAATTAGCGCGTGCGGGATATGACCCTTCATTGACTTCACCGGGTCCTGTCGGTGGCTATGTCAGCCGTTTTCTTCCGATTCAAACGGATAAGCCAGCAGAGTCTTGCTTAACTCCGGAAGAACTGACGACGTGGGGAATTAAAGATTCCAAACCCTCTGTCTATGAAGACGGTGTTTTCTATACAGCCGGTCAACACAAAGGGGCGATGCTTCGCTCGATTCTTTGCAAAACTAAGAAATACTATCCAGTGATTGTTTTTGTCGATGATACAGAAAAACACGTCGACCGTGTTTTGAAATCTTATGAGGCTTACAACGTGAACGTGATTTCCATGCGCTACGGAGCGATGGATGCTCAAGTTCAGAATTTTAAAAACTCAGACAAGCGCGAAGTGATTGAAGATTGGTCTAAGATGAAATCCGTCTTGGAAGATGTTTTCGGTCGTGCGTTCTAAATAAAAAAAAGAGCCCTTTCTAGGGCTCTTCTCCTTTTTCCATCAGCTTGTTGGCGATCTTGATTTGATCTTCCAAACTCTTACGAGCTTCTTTAGGAAGAGTGCCTAAAGCCTCTTTAAATTCTTGGGGATATTCTTTTTGCATATCCGCCAAGTAAGGAGCAAGCTCCTGACGGTCGTCACTGTTTTCCATAAGTACTGCTGTTTTCACAATCACAGCCAGTTCTTGTTTGCGCACGGCCTTGTCCTTAGAAAGCTGCACTTGGCTGATCAGTTTATTGAAATTATCGTAAGCCTTTTTTTCATCTTCTTCATAAGCTTTCGCCATTTTATCGACTTGCTCACAAACGTCGCAGGCTAGAGAAGCTTCCGCTCTTACAAAACCCATCATAATTAAGAGGATAACAATCATTGATTTCATATTACTGGCTCCCCGATTTGCTTCTAGAAGACGGTGGTCTATGCGTTTTGTAACTCACACTGCTATTTGGACACTGGCTCAGTGGAGCACTTCTAATTTTATCATAGTGAGGAACATAACATCCCGTTAAAATTCTTCGCCCTGGCATTGAGTCGTCCATCGACATGGAACTTGAATAAAACGAGTGGTACATTCCTTCATCGCCAACAACTTCGATATGGCCATGGATGTCGCCCGGCAATTTTCTATACCCTGGAGCGCCCACACCTTTATAAACTCGAACAGCTCCTGCCTTGTTACAGCTCGACATATCTTGGATAAATCCCATTTTTAAAAGGTCTCCGCCCGCATCTTTCGCTGATCCCGAAGAAAGAATACCGCGAACGCAGGCGAGGTCTTTTCCAAAAGCATCGGCAATGATTTGTTTTACGGCACGATAACAAAGAGCACCTTTTTCTTTAAGACGTCCGGCCCCTTCACTCGCACTTTGTGCAAGCTTCAACATATCCGTTGATGGCTCTGAACTTGACGGCGTAAAAGAAGATGTCGTGTTACCTTGAACATAAGTAGTCTGCGGGTAATCAATCACGACAGGTTTTCTACGCGAGAACGCAAAAGTGTCGGTGGATAAAAAAGAACAAGCGATTAAGAATCCAAGTAAAATTCTAAAATGTGGCATAAACCTATTTTAGAATGTGAGCCCACAACTGTGTCCAGTGCATTTCGAAAAACTAACATTAGTCTAGTCTCGAAAGATCACTGGGTGGACTTCAGCGCGGAATTTCTTGGAATGATCTCAAAACGAGACGAGGCCCTACGAGCCTCATCTGTTACTTCAAATCAAAAAGAAGGAATTCAGTTTCTTTGTTGGCTTTGAATCTGAGCAGCTCTTCATCCTGAACCGCCATTCCATCGCCGGAGGACATCACTTTTCCATTCACTTCAAGCTCGCCCTCTGCCAACTGAACCCAAGCTCCACGGCCTTTGCGCAGTTTAAATTCTTTTTCCATACCTGGTTCAAGAACAGAGACATAAAGATCCGTATCTTGATTGATCATTTGACTGTTTTCACGACCGTCTTTGGAAACGATGAGCTTTAGTTGATTCAACTTTTGCTCCCGCGTGAAAGATTGCTGTGTGTATCCAGGTTTTGCACCATTCACATCAGGCATGATCCAAATTTGGAAAAGCTGCAGGTCTTCGTCTGGGGAAGGGTTGTACTCGCTGTGACTGATTCCTGTGCCAGCGTGCATGGTTTGAACTTCGCCCGCCGTGATCTCACCTACATTGCCAAGGCTGTCTTTGTGCGCGACTTTGCCTTTTAAAACATAGGTGATGATTTCCATGTCACGGTGAGGATGCGCCGGGAAACCCGCTCCTTTGGCGATCCAGTCTTGATTGATCACACGTAAATCGCGAAATCCCATGAATTGAGGATCATAGTAATCGCTGAACGAAAACGTATGGCGTGATTTCAACCAACCACCAAACTCGGCATAACCTCTTTCGTCTGATTTACGCAGATACATCATAAACTCTCCCTTTAGCCTCGTTTTAACAAAGGCTTGTAACTATCAAAGTAAGTAATTCCTAAGAATACATTGAGCACTAAAATCAAAATTGCAAGCCCCGCTCCCGCTGGATCAAGAACACCGTGATAAAGCATGATGTTTAATGTAATCGGCGCAATCACCACAAGCGCAAGAGGCACAGCGATGTTAAGCAACAGCAAAATGCCCACCACAATTTCGGTCACTTTTAAGAAAGGAAAGAAATAGGGATTGGCCATCAAGCCCGAAAGAAACTTAAGCCCCGCTTCTGGTGGCGGTGGCTGCGGAAGAAAATGGAAAAAGAAATTCAGTCCGAAAACCACCCATAGAAGACCGAAGATCAAACGTGCTGCTAGTTTTGCTTTGTTCATTGGAAAACTCCTTATTTGTTATTCCTTATGTCCCTTAGTATATAAAACTAGACGATCTAAAAAAATTATAAGTTTTCTATTAACATGATCTAATTTTTAGATATACTGTGACGGTATGACTTTAGATCAACTGCAAGTTCTGCAAACCATTGTGACCACCGGGAGCTTTCGAGCGGCTTCCCAAGAACTGCATCGCGCGCAAAGTGCTGTGAGTTATTCCATTCGTTCTTTAGAAAACGAATTGGGCTTTAAAATTTTCAATCGCGATCAATATCGCCCGCAGCTCACTCCTCAAGGTCGTTCTTTTCTAAAGAAGGCCGATGATCTGATCTTTCAATTCAGTGAGTTGGAAGAAACCGCTGAGTTTTTAAAAAGAGGACATGAACCAATTCTCCGTTTGGCCGTCAGCGCTCTGTGGCCCCTCCCGTCTTTGGTCAGCGCGCTGAAGGAGTTCACTTCTCGGTTTCCCCAAACGGAGATCAAAATCATTCATGATATTCTTAGCAATGATGAACAACTCTTGGAGGATCGTGCGGATTTAGCTCTGGGACATGTCTACAACGATTCAAGTCTCTTGATCACGGAACCGCTTTTTGAAGTTGCGATGATCGCCTCTTGTGCCGCCACTCATCCGTTAGCCAAACTTCGCGGAAAAGCGACAGATGAAATGCTGGGAAAATATCCACAAATCATCATGTCGACCACTCTGAAAAGTTCAAAACGGTCCGGTGGCATTGTGAATATGGATAACGTGATCAGTGTTCAGGATTACGCTACGAAAAAAGCCTTTCTCGTCGGTGGATTGGGCTGGGGATTGATGCCTGAGCACGTGATTCACGAGGAAATCAAGGAGAAAACCCTTGTGACGTTGCCGCAAAAACAACATCGATCCAAAGTTCACATTGCGCGTCACTCTCAGAGAGAGTTGGGCCCGTGCGGTAAATTCATCTGGGACTACTTTTCAAATAGACAAAAAAAGAAGCTCAAATAAAATAATATTCATCAGCACGCGCACAACGCGTGGCAATTCAAAAAGGTACGGCGTACCTCCTTGGGGTGATCCATGAAGCAATACCATGATTTATTGAAAGCAGTTCTTGAGAACGGCGTAAAAAAAGAAGACCGCACTGGCACAGGCACGATCTCGATGTTTGGTTACCAAATGCGCTACAACCTTCAAGAAGGTTTTCCTCTTTTAACGACTAAAAAACTTCACACGCGTTCGATCTTTCATGAGCTTTTGTGGTTCCTAAAAGGCGATACGAACGTCAAATATCTTCACGACAACAAAGTGACGATCTGGGATGAGTGGGCTGATGAAAACGGCAACTTGGGTCCCGTTTACGGAAAACAATGGCGCTCTTGGGAGACAGCCGACGGTCGCACGATTGACCAAATCTCAAACGTCGTAGAGCAGATTAAGAAAAATCCAAATTCTCGTCGCTTGTTGGTGGTGGCTTTCAATCCTGGCGACGTGGATAAAATGGCTTTGCCTCCGTGCCACGCCTTTTTTCAATTTTACGTAGCTGACGGAAAACTTTCTTGCCAGTTGTATCAACGAAGCGCGGATATTTTCTTGGGCGTGCCGTTCAATATCGCAAGCTATGCGCTTCTTACACACATGATCGCGCAAGTTTGTGATTTGCAGGTTGGCGACTTTGTTCACACATTGGGCGATGCCCATCTGTACTTGAATCACTTAGAACAAGCGCAGTTGCAACTGACTCGTGACTTCCGCCCACTTCCGCAATTGAAGTTGAATCCTGATAAGAAAAATCTTTTTGATTTCACTTATGAAGATATTGAAATCGTGGGCTACGATCCGCATCCTGCGATCAAAGCACCGGTGGCTGTATGATTTTAACTCATGTCGTAGCCTGCTCTGAAAATCATGTGATCGGGACACAAGGAGGTCTTCCTTGGAATATTCCCGAAGACATGAAGTTTTTCAGAGACACCACAAAAGGCCACATCATGATTATGGGAAGAAAGACGTTTGAATCTTTCAACGGTCGCGCTCTTCCCAACCGTTATCACATAGTGATTACGCGTGATCCAAAGTCACAAAGCTTTCCGTCGACAGAATCAAGTCCCGTGGTCTTTGTCTCTTCCATTGATGAAGCTATCGCTCACGCCAAACCTTTAACCCCGAAATGGGGCGATGAAGTGTTCGTGATTGGTGGTGGAGAGATCTACAAACAGATCATGGATAAGACCGACAAAATCTATCTAACCCTGATCCACAAAGAGTTTGCGGGCGATACCTATTACCCGCAAATTGACGAAAAGGTATTCACTCTGACTGAACGTCGTGATGTGGAATCGACTGTTCCGTTTTCATTTCTCACGTACATTCGCAAGTAGAGTCTAGATTTCAGTCTCATTCTGAGAAATCTACAGTTTAGACTCTACGAACACGATTTTTTTTCCGAGAATAGAGTCAAGACACGATCCTCGGAGTGAGTATGAGCACAGCAAAGCGCTACAAAACCAAAGAAACCGCTCAGGTCGAAGTCTATGGCCACATTGGCATCCTTGTCGCCAATCTTAAAAACTTGTCTCAGACAGGTGCTTTCCTTGAAGTTTCTCAAGGTGATTACGTGCCTCAAAAAGGCGATCTTTTAAATCTTACTGTTAATTTGACGTCTCTTCGCCGCACCCACAACGTGGCCGCAGAGGTTGTTTGGAGTAAGGGTTTGGGACTTGGCATTTGCTTTATCGGCAAAGAGCAGGTTCTTGAAAGAATGATGGCAAAAGGGACCTCCTTCTAATAGAATCTGTTCTGTCATGCAGATTCACACAAACAAAGATCTTAGTTCATTAAACACTCTTCAACTGCGCTCTCAAGCAGAGCACTTCGCGGAACTGCATTCTGAACAAGACGTGCGTGATGTTCTGAACGATTCTTCCCTGCGCAAACTTTCCTGGAATATTTTAGGCGGAGGAAGCAATCTTGTTTTACCTGCCACTGTGCGAGGGCTTGTTTTAAAGGTTGCAAACCAAGGAAAAGAGTTACTCGGCGAAGATCACGAAGCTTGGTATGTGAAGGTGCAAGCCGGTGAAGTTTGGCATGATTTTGTGCAATGGACTTTGCAACAGGGTTATTGGGGATTAGAGAATCTTTCTTTAATTCCTGGAACTGCCGGGGCCGCCCCGATTCAAAACATCGGCGCTTATGGCGTTGAAGTCAAAGACATGTTGTGGGAAGTTGCATGTCTCGATTTACAATCTGGCGAGAACAAAGTTTTTTCCAATAAAGAATGTCATTTCGCTTATCGTGATAGTTTCTTTAAGCAAAAAGGTGCGGGTCGTTATCTCGTGTGGAGTATGACCTTCCGTTTACCTAAGAAGAATGTTTTGCATTTAGAGTACGGCGATATTCGTAAAGAACTAGAGCGCCAACAACTTGTTGCTGAACCTCGCACGATTGCCAATGCGGTGATTCATATTCGCCAGTCCAAACTTCCTGATCCGAAGGTCATTGGCAATGCTGGAAGTTTCTTTAAAAATCCGATCGTTTCAAAAGATATGCGCGACACTCTTTTGCAGTCGCACACAGATCTTGTCAGTTTCCCTTATCAAAACACGCAATTTAAATTGGCAGCGGGCTGGTTGATTGATCGTGCTGGTTGGAAGGGTAAAAAATTAGGCCCGGTGGGAATGTATGAAAAACAAGCCTTGGTGCTTGTGAATCATGGTGGGGCTTCTGCCGATGATGTTTGGAAACTTGCAAATCAAGTTTCCCTTGATGTTAAAAATGCTTTCGGTGTTGAAATCGAGCCCGAACCTATTCGTTGGTAGACTCCGAATCCGTCGTTCTTATTTCTGTGAGAGGAAATAAATTAATCGTTAAACTGTAGACTTCTTTTTTAGGACCGTCTTCTAAAAACTCCGCCAACTTACGACGGAATTCTTTGATCTTTTCGTTGGCTTCTTTGATTTTTTCCGGAGTCGTCGCCACCGTAACAGACGAATGATTGCGGAAAGGTGGAGCAATTGTTTCCATGGCTTCCATGGATTTTTCCAGTTTACGTCGTTCATGGTGAGATGTGGCACCTGTCGTTTTAGCAACCACACGAGAAGAGGTGCGTTCCATGCCACCGTCTTCAGAAATTTTCACTAGATCGTGATCTTGAAGAATTTTAAAACATTCCTGCACACGACTAAGAGAAATTCCCAAACGCTTGGCAATCCAGTTCATATCGGGTTCAAAGTCATCGGTGCGCATGATATTCAAAATCGCCAAATTTTCCCAACAGCGCACATGCAAGCCTTCATTATCCGCCAAGACACGGATGCTATTCACCTTGCGCGCTTTTGTCGAAATCAACGAATACAACTTGCGTTTTTCTTGAAGATTGAGTTTGAGCGCTTTCACGATTTTCTCGGCATAGAAATCACTCAAGGCTCTTTTATCGTGCACAAGCTCGTTCATTCTCCCCGCCGAAATTCCCACCATAGCGGCAAAGGAACGCAAAGAGATCTGTGGATTTTCCGCGCGAAGTTCCGCAAATTTCACTTTTAAAAACTGCCCGACTGTTTCAGCCATAAAAACCCCTGGACTTTAGCCCTAACGTACTGACCTAAGACTGTACGTCAACATGAATCCGCCTCAACATAAAATATTCCCTGACACTTGTCAGGACCCAAGGAGGGGTTTTTATGAAAATCACCAAGCTTCTCGCGGTTGCGGGATTTCTGGCTTTAGGTTTCCTGCCTATTCACAAGGCCTACACGGAAGATACGACACAATATTGGATGAAGATTCGTGCGGAGGATAAATTCCAACGAACGCTGATCGCCAATACCGGCGTCTCTATTGAAACAACCCGCGAAGATTTCGTGGTCGGTATCGGAAGCCTTGAAGAAAAGAATAAAGTCGAGGCTTTGGGGCTTTTGGAAGTCAGCTTCCCTCTAACGGCAGAAATGGATTTCCCTTCTAAAGACGCCGCTTTTCATAACTATGCGGAGATGACCGACAAGCTTCGCTCTTTAACAAGCCAATACTCACAAATTGCACAGATGTCCTCTATTGGAAAAACATATGAAGGACGCGATATCTGGGTTGTGCGTATTTCCGGAGATCTTGCTCATGCGGATTCTTTGCCTGCGGCGATCTTTATGGGAGGTCACCATGCGCGTGAACATCTTTCGATTGAACTTCCTCTGTATTATATTGAATATCTTTTAACGGAATATACGAACGGAAATCCCCGCGTTCAGCGCCTTGTGAATGGCCGTGATATCCATATCATTCCTATGGTGAACGCAGACGGTGCTGAGTACGATATCTCTACAGGCAGCTATAAATCTTGGAGAAAAAATCGCGCGAAAAACAATGATGGCACTTACGGCGTAGATCTCAATCGCAACTACGGTTACGGCTGGGGCGGCGGTGGCGCGAGCACAAGTCCCAACAGCGATACATTCCGTGGGCCAAATGCTTTCAGTGAGCCTGAAACTCAAGCAGTTAAAAAGTACGTTGAGGATCATCAGAACATCACAATCCTGCTTTCATTCCACACGTTCTCGCAGTTGATTTTGTACCCTTGGGGGCACGTTTATGACAGCATTGCCAACGCTCGTGACAAACAAGTCCATGAAACAATGGCTAAGAAAATGGCCGAGTGGAATGGTTACACTCCAGAGCAATCTTCAGATCTTTACATTGCCAGCGGAGACACGACAGATTGGTCTTACGGGGAGCATAAGATCATTTCTTTCACTTTTGAACTTGATCCCGCCAACAGTGGCTGGGGATCAGGTGGTTTCTATCCTGGCGCTCAGGTTATTCCTGAGGTTCAAAGAAAGAATTTAGAACCTGTCCTTTATTTGATCGAGTATGCAGACAATCCTTACCGCGTTATTGATTCAGGATCTGGCCCTATTTTTAAGCCTTAGTCCACCCGGGGGGAGGATTTTTGCCTCCCCCTTTTTTTGGCCTTTGATCTTCCTCCGGAACGTAGCACAACAGTGCTATAGTAAAAGGGGAGATCCAAATGAAAGACAAACCTACCGACAACTGTCCTATTTGTTCGACTCAAGAAGAAAAAATCACAGAACAAATCATTCCTCTTTTACAGTTAAAAAAATTCCCTAAAGGCGCCTTGATCTTTGAACAAGAATATCCTTCTTCTGGTCTTTATCTGATTTGCAAGGGATCTGTTAAAATCTTCAAACTCTCCCCTGCCGGAAAAGAAATGTTGATTGAAATCTTAGGTCCGCAAAAAACGTTCGGCGAAGCGGGTCTTCTAGGACAAGACAAAAATACGGAAACCGCGATGAGCGCGGAAGAGTCCGAAATATTTTTTATTCCTAAATCAGAACTGCAAAATGTTTTAAATAAAAATCCGCAGCTTTATCAATCCGTCGTTCAAGCGTTGATCAGATGGATGGACAAGCTTCACATGGTGATTGAAAACATCAGTCTTTCTTCTGCACGTGATCGTGTTTGGACTTATCTTTGTCGTCTTCAACAGGAACAGAATCGTCCCATTATCCAACTCGGTGGTAAGAAACATGAAGTCGCTTTGATGCTGGGCCTGCGTCCTGAAACCTTCTCGCGTACCTTGGCTGAACTTGAAGCCGAAGGACTGATTAAAATGAATCACAAACAGATTCAATTCATCGACGCGACAGAAAAACACAACCTATAGTGATGCCGATCATTCTTTCCTACAATATTTAGTGATAGGTTCTAAAATAACGCTACCGTCATAGTTATCAAGGATTGATAACTATGAACATCTATCGTTACGACATCGTCTTTCAGGAAGTTCCCAACCATATCTCTTTGGCATTCTACGTCTGCGGATGTCCTCTGCGATGTCCTGGTTGCCATTCTCCGGAACTTTGGACAGAGAAAACCGGTGTACCACTGACCATGTCATTTTATCGAACTTTGCTTTTGCAATATCAAGGCAAGGCCGACTGCATCCTCTTCCTGGGTGGAGAATGGCATTCCCGTGAACTCGTTGAATTTTTAAAAGAAGCTCGCGCTGCAGATTTCAAGACCGCTCTTTATACCGGTCTTGACGATGTAACAATAGAAATCAAATCCCATCTGACTTTCTTAAAAACTGGTCCATGGCGCGCAGAGCTTGGTGGACTTTCTTCGCCCACCACCAATCAGATCTTTCGAGATCTCACAACAAACACAGTTTTAAATCACTTATTTCAACCCTGAATTCAAACAAAGGAGCACACACATGATTCGTCTCAGTCCAGAGCAAATAAGAAATAAAATAGATTTTATCGAAGGTTATCTGAAAGCGCAGAATGCCGCAGAAGGTTCGCGCCTTGATGCCAATGCCAATGTCACTCATAAAAATATTGCGACTTTGGAGGCGGAAATAAATAAGGACATTAATATTCAGATCAATCGAGCTTTGGTTTCAAATAAGATTGCTGATTTATTTGGTTCTGACTTAGCGCGCGAATACATTCGTCAAATCGAGTCCCATGAGATCTATGTGCATGATGAAACTTCTCTAAATCCTTATTGCGCTTCTATTTCAATGTATCCTCTCTTACTAGAAGGATTGAAAGGTCTCGGCGGTGAATCCAAAGCCCCACAGCATCTCGAAAGTTTTTGCGGATGTTTCGTGAATTTAGTCTTTGCCGTTTCCGCGCAATTTGCCGGAGCCGTGGCGACAGTCGAGTGGCTCATGTATTTTGATCACTTTGCCCGCAAGGATTACGGTCCAGAGTATTTGAAAACCCACACGAAAATTATCAACAATCACTTGCAGCACGTTGTTTATGCTTTGAACCAGCCAGCAGCGGCCCGTGGCTACCAGTCTGTTTTTTGGAATATTTCAGCTTATGACGAATATTATTTTAAATCTCTCTTTGGCGACTTTGTATTTCCAGATGGCGAAGTTCCTTCTTGGGAAAGTGTGAAGGCTTTGCAAGCTCACTTTATGCATTGGTTTAATGACGAACGAAAGAAAGCTGTTTTGACCTTTCCCGTGGTAACGGCAGGAATGCTGATTGAAAACGACGAACCTAAAGACAAAGAATTTGCGATGATGTGTGCAAAGGAACTTAGCGAAGGCAATAGTTTCTTTATGTATATGAGCGAATCCGCAGACAGTCTTGCCAGCTGTTGTCGTTTGCGCAATGAAATTTCAGACAATACATTTAGTTATTCGTTAGGTGCCGGGGGGGTTGCCACAGGATCCATCAACGTCATTACCATTAATATGAATCGACTTGTGCAAAAAGGTCTTGATCTGAAAGACACGGTTCAGAAAGTGCAAAAGTATCAAGTCGCTTATCGCACTTTGATGCAGGAGTATCTCGAAGCGGGAATGCTTAGTGCGTATTCATCAGGATTTATCACCTTAGATAAACAGTTTCTCACCATCGGAATTAACGGCATGACGGAAGCGGCAGAATCGCAGGGATTACGCGTGCAAAATAGTGCCGAGTACAAAGACTTTGTTCGCGAAAAGCTCAAAGTCATTTACGACGAAAATCGTAAAGCGCGCGAAACATATGGCTATATGTTCAATACCGAATTTGTTCCAGCTGAAAATCTGGGTGTTAAAAATGCCCAGTGGGATCGTAAAGAGGGACTTTTTGTTCCACGCGATTGCTACAATTCGTATTTTTATGTGGTTGAAGATATGAGTATCAACGCTCTTGATAAAATGGAATTGCACGGAAAAGAGATGATGCAATATCTTGATGGCGGATCGGCTTTGCATTTGAACTTAGAAGAAAAATTAAGTGCGGAAGGATTTTACAAACTTTTGAAAGTCGCGGCTCGTTCCGGTTGCAACTACTGGTGCGTGAATGTGAAAATCACTATCTGTAATGACTGTGACTTTATTGATAAGCGGACTTTGTATCGCTGCCCTGAGTGTCACAGTGAAAATGTCGATCATGCAACACGAGTGATCGGCTACTTAAAAAGAATTTCAGCCTTCAGTGCCGCACGCCAAAAGGAAGCAGCACAGAGGTACTACCATACTAAGGAGTCTTCACTCGCAAAATCTTCGGCAAGAAAAGATAGCCCCACACCAAAAGTCCCAACGTCCATGTATAAGCCGCATACAAAAGATGGGATTGATAGATATGTGGAGCAAAACCCGCCGACAAGCGTGTGAGCCCCGCGAATGCAATCAACAGAGCTCCAAGGAAAAGACCCTTGGAGTTCTGCTCCCACTGCAGACCGTGATGGCCGTGAGATAAGCTGACTCGAACCGCCACCATGAATGTCATCAGTGCAAGGCCCGAGATGTACACAACGTGAAGCAAGTGAATACGATAGTCAGGGAAAAAAGCAATTCCCCACTGGGCCACAACGATGAACCACGCTGACCCCCAAAGCCACCAACTTTGAAAGGCACGACGTTGCGGAAATTTATAAATCTTCCAGAAAAAGAAGGCGATGAAAGTAATAACTCCCGCTCGCAAAAACTGCCCAATAACATTCAACCCCGTGACTTCCAGAACATAACTGCCTAAAAACAACACCGCCAAAGAAACAAATAACTTAATCCTTGGTGCCATTTTCTTTTGTTCGGTAGGTAGTGGCGCCCACCCCAAAAGAGCTGGAACCAAACGACTTCCCACGCCCAAGACAAGACATAGAACATAGGCTTGAAGAGACAACAAACGCGCAAATGTGTAGACATCACTATGAATGTTGAACACTTCACCCAACATCAAGATGAGACTTCCTAAAAAGCCCGCACCCAATCCAAATCCGACAAACAAAAAAGAATCTGGAGGATTGTTTTTGCGTGAGAAAAAACGGCGAGCCATATATGTAATTAGAAAAATAAATACTGCGACCACAGCTACATAAAAATAAAATTTACTGCGCGGTATGAGACTTAAAAATAAAGTCGCAATCAAAGTCAGAGAAATTCTTTGCTCCCACTTTGTCGGACCAAAACTCGCAGTAAACTTCGGGGCCGCGGTCATTAAAAATCCACAGACAAAACAAAGGAAAAAACCTCCCGTCATAATCTCTGGATGACGAAGTCCCGGATAAGAAACCACATTCCAGGGAAAAAGAATCCACAAAAAAACTCCCCATATTCCAAAGGCCCAACCTGCGGGGAAAAAATATCTATAGCCGTCTATCTGAGTCGTATTCATAATGACCTCGCATCTATTCGTCCTTTTACAACATAGCAGACCCCTTCCTAGTTCGTCTTTGATCAAGATCAAGAAATAAAAACTCCTCCACCTCCCTGGCGGATTTTAGGATGCCTCCCTTGCACTCTGACAAGCGTCCCCTTAAAACTACCTGCCTATTAATGGAGACCAACCATGACTCCCGAATTGCTAATGCCTGCGGGCTCTCTTGAAAAATTAAAATACGCCTTTCACTATGGTGCTGATGCCGTCTACGTGGGCGTACCTTTGTTCAGTCTGCGTGCTCGAGAAAACGAGATGACGTTCGAAGATCTTCAACACGGCATCCAGTTTGCCCGTGAAAATGGGAAACAAATTTATGTCACGGCCAATATTTTCGCGAGAAATTTGAAACTGAAATCATTTCGAGAGAATTTTAAAAAATGGGTCGAGCTAAAACCCGATGCTTTTATTATGAGCGATCCGGGACTTATGATGATAGCCAAGGAAACAGATCCCAATGTCAATATTCATTTGAGCGTGCAAGCCAACTGTATGAACTGGCAAAGTGTGAAGTTCTGGCAGCAGCAAGGAGCCTCACGAGTCATTCTTAGCCGCGAACTCCGTCTGGAAGAAATCAAAGAAATCCATGAACGAGTTCCTGATATTGAACTGGAAGCATTCGTACACGGTTCTATTTGTATCGCTTACTCAGGCCGCTGTTTGCTTTCTCATTATATGAGTTACCGTGATGCCAATCAGGGCGTATGCGACAACAGTTGCCGTTACGGCTACAACATACATAAAGCGGAAACAAGCAAAGAAGAAGAATATTACCTCGAAGATCTGCGCAACAAAGGACAGTTCTATCAAATTGATGAGGACGAAAACGGCACCTACATTATGAACGCCAAGGATCTTTGTGTGATCGAGCATCTTCGGGAGCTGCGTGATGCGGGTATCTGCTCCTTCAAAGTGGAAGGGCGAACTAAATCCCTTTATTATGCTTCGATGGTTGCTAAAATTTATCGTCAGGCCATTGACGACATGGCCGCCGGAAAGGACTTCGACCGGAATCTTTTGCTCGAACTTTCAAAAATTCCCAATCGCGGTTATCACAAAGGATTTGTCACCGGGAATTTAAGTTATCACTCTCAAGAGTACCGTCATTCAACATCACGTCACTACACGCAAAGATTCGCCGGCGTTGTTCTTGGTAAATCTGAAAATTCAGATTTTTTAAAAGTTGAAACCCGCCACCGGTTGCGCACCGGCGATGAAGTGGAAGTTATTTCTCCACACAAAATACAGAAAGCTGTAGTCGGAAAAATTCTAAATACAAATAAAGAACTTGTTCCTCAGGCTGGCGGTGGTGGTTTGGTCTTTGATCTGGAACTTCCCGTGGAAGCTGCCCCGAATTCTTTAGTCAGTCTGATTGAGCACTCAGGGGGATGAGGCAATCCCACCTGAGCGCCTTCCCGGACGGGAATTTTTTATTTTGCCTGTGCAAGATATTTATCAAGGCGATCTTTGTTCATCGCAAACTGCTTCGACATCTCTTGCGCTTTTGTTTTTACTTTGTCCAAGTTTTTCGCACTGCCAACTTGAATGACGCCGACCATAGCCATCGGAAGATGGGCTTTACATTCAAATAAGTAAAGACCTTCTTCTTTCATTTGCACCGTGAATGCTTTTCCGGAAGGACTGCTCCACGGTTTGATTCCTTGGGGAGTTTCAACAGAGGAAACGTCGTGACCCGCATCAGTTGGGATAAACTTAACGCTGTCCCCTTTGTTGATCTTCAAATAACCCGGCTCGAAAACCATGATGCCGTCTTTACCGTTGTTGAGCATTTTAACTTCGTGAACGGCCGCTTGTGCCCAAACCCCGGAGAATAAAATTGCCGCTAATACTACTTTTCTAAATTCAGTCATAAATGACTCCTTATATCTGCATGTCATGCGATTCATGATCTCTGCTCTGTTAAATAAATTATCAACGATTCATTTCTTAGAATATGATGTCGGTCATGAATGACTCAGGCCCCCTCTACAAGACCAGTCAAACCAATCGCGAGATGCTCTATACTGTCCGTTTGCTGTCTCATTTGCCCCGCAAAAGCGGAAACCTCTTCGGCCGCTGAAGCATTCTGTTGCGTAGACGAATCAAGTTCATTCATGGCCTTACTAATCTGTTGAATACCAACCGCTTGCTCTGAGCTCGCGGCTGCGATTTCAGTGTTGATCTGAGAAATGTCGGAGATGATTTTGACGATCGTCTCTATCGATTCCCGGCTGAGTATAGCTCGGTGAACTCCATCTTGAACTTTCACAGAACTTTCTTTGATAAGCGTTGTAATGTCTTTGGCGGCGGAAGAACTGCGCAATGCCAGCGCACGTACAGCGTCGGCGACAACGGCGAAACTCTTTCCTTGTTCGCCGGCTCTTGCAGCCTCCACGGCGGCATTCAAGGCCAACAAGTTTGTTTGAAAAGCAATATCCTCGATGACGTTAATGATCTCTTCAATCCTGTCAGAACTTTTAGAAATGTCTTCCATCGCCAGAACAAGAGTTGCCACCTGGGCTTTTCCGTTTTCAGCCGCCTTAAATCCTTCTTCTGAGATATTTGCTGCATGCTGGGCTTTTTGTTCATTTTGCGTCACAATGCTATTGATTTCTTCAATAGACGCAACCACCTCTTCGAGAGCACTTGCGGAGTGCACAGAACCGTTGGCCACCTGTTGGCTTGCGGCATTTAACTGTTGTCCTCCAGAAGCGATGGTCTCTGCCGCGTGCGAAAGGTCTTCTACAGCGGAGTGAAGAGATGTTGTTAGGTTTCGAATGATTATCACACCCAAAATTGAAATTAAAATAACAATTCCTAAAAGAAAGGCCAGCGTAAGAAAGAATAAGTGAGAGGCGGAAGACCGCAGCTCTTCGACTTTTTTATTAACGCTATCCACTTCAAAGGAAACAACCGCGCCAAGGGCATTTAACGACGAAGTGATAGATTCATAGAATTGCGCGGGGTCTTCTCCGAAGTGACCTTCTGCGGCCCGACTGACGACTTTGGCGTAGGTTTGTTCTACTCGCAGCCAAGCAGGGGATTTACGAAAATCGTCAAGTTGAGTGCGTGCAGCTTCAGAGACAACCAGGTTCGGGGCTTCTAAATTGACGCTGATCCCGCTTCGTAAAGATTCCAACTTGGAAATATCTTGGATCGTTATAGGGCTATCCGCTGCCAACGTATTCAAAAGATTAGCTCTTAATCTGCCTCCGTATTCTTTGGCCATCTCCAAAATCGTAAGACTCAGAAAATTCATTTCAACGCCATTTAACGACTGATCTGTAGCGACTAATACGTCCAGTTTGATCAGGAGGCTGATTAGTCCGGTGATTTCTTTTGTGGCGTCAGCGGCGCTAATAGATTTGGTCCTTACTGAGCCTCGCAGTTTCTCCAACCCTGCTCGAGTTTCTTTCAACACGGACTCCGATGATTCTTTGGATTGAATTTTATCGACTTGCTCTTGAACTGCACGCCATTTTGAATCGACAATTTCGATTTGGCTGTTCAACTCATCTTCATGAATTTTTCCTGCGAGAAACAAAGAATTCTTGGCTCGTTCAAGCTGCACCTGATGGAGAAGCTCTGAATTCTTCTTTATCAAAGTTCCGTTTTCAGTAATAGCTTGTGCTTCTTTGAAAATTCGCCAATGGGAATTTAAATAAAATGTGCCATAGACAATACAGGCAAGCATTGGAACAAGAACAAGTCCGATTATTTTTAACCTTAAACTAAGTTTCATATTTACTAACCGCCAACTAATATAAGACCTATGGCACAAGCCCCGCAAATAACCATGGAACTACCTACAATTCCAATGGCAGCTCCCGCGACCATCACGGTTCCCAGAACATTTCCTACGATGACATTTTTAAACGTTTCCATTTTGTCTCCTTAAAACTGTCTCTATTTAATCTGCTAGGCAGATTGAGAAACATGATCTGAATCAAAAACGCGACCGTCCCCGATAATGTTTTTTATTTTTCATGATCTCCGTCATGCAGATCCAGAATTAGACTTTCCACCCCCATTTCATTTTTGCGATAGTCGTCGCATGGAAACTTCTGACTCTCTCGACAAAAAATTTTCTTTTGAAGAAATTTTCAATCCTCCCGGTGGATTTTTGATGTGGCTGGTTGTCCTCATGGAAATCTTTATGTTCGGCGCTCTTATCACGATTGTTGCCAGGTACCGGCTCTTCAAGTTAAAAATCTTTCAAGCAGTGACGGGACATTTGCATTTTCGGGATGGTTTGATATTCACCCTGAGCCTTTTACTCAGTGGATTTCTTGCAGCTGAAGGAGTACGATTTTATTTTGCTGATCAACGCCGCAAAAGCTTTTTCTACTTTATTGCCAGCACTGTATTTGGTCTGAGTTTTTTAGTTCTCAAGATTTTAGACTTTGTAAGCAAATCTGAACTGGGCCTGGGAATCGAGAAAAACGATTTTTGGCAATATTATTGGCTCTTGATGGGATTTCACTTTTTGCACGTCATGGTGGGTGTCTTTATTCTTTTATCCATTTGTCTTGGAATTTATAAAAACAAATTTGAAGATGCGGAGTTTTCCGTCCGTGGCGGAATTCTTTTCTGGCATATGTGCGACATTGTCTGGTTGATTATCTTTCCACTTTTCTATTTAGGAGGAACCCTCCATGAATAAAATCGTTTTCGCTCTTTTGTTGCTGTTTCTGGGAATGGGGCTCTGGTTCCCCACAGTCAAATTCGCTCTGTTTCTTGCTTTGATCAAAGTTCTTTTAGTGGCCTTTTTTTACATGGAGCTGCTCCATGCTCACATCGCATGGAAGCTTGCAAGTACGGGATTATTGCTCGCGACCTTCGCCGGCTTGTTTCTTTTTATTTAAATATCTTAAATAGAAAAACAAACTCGCTCCCAAAAGCTGATGAAGTGTCGCAATGGCAGGTGGAATCATTAACACCAGCGTTAGGACGCCTAAGAAAAACTGCGCGATGATTAAAATCGAAATCGGATAAATCTTTTTCCACCACGAATAAAAGGCGGCGGCCAGTAATATCCATGCTCCCATCCGGTGAAAGAACTGAAGATTGATTTGATTGTAAAAAAAGTTTTCCCACAGACTAGGAAAAATAACAAAGCGGACTGGCAACCATGTGTCGCCTATTTTAGGAAATGTATTGTAAATATACCCGGCGCGGCTGCCTGCCACCAATGCCCCTAAAGCCATTTGTGCCAAACAGAGCCAAGAAAGAGCTTGCACGAAGCTGCGAGAGCGCACAGATAGGTTATGGCTCTGTTGTTGTTCCTCTGCAAGCCATTGAGCCAGATATCCCAGAATCACACAAGCCCATATAAAGTGAACCATCAACCGAAAATGGCTGACCCGGGGAACTTGCACCAAACCGCTTTTCACCATGTACCATCCTAAAAAGCCTTGAATGCCGCCTAAAATTAAAAGACCAAAAACTTTCCGATGATGTCGCTTTTCTAATTTTCCAGATAAGAACAATAAACCGTACGGAACAAGAATAACGAAAAGTAGAGAGCGTGCGACCAGTCGATGAATAAACTCCCACCAAAAAAGAGTTTTAAACTCATCAAGAGTCAATGAAGGGCGCGATTTGAAATCCGGATATTGTTGGTAGTTACTGAATTCATGAACCCCTTGACTTTCATTGAATGGCGGGAAAATTCCAGAGACAGGTTTCCACTCCACAATGGACAGACCCGAGCCTGTCAGTCGGGTCATAGCTCCGATCCCCATAGTTGCCAATAGCAACGAAGCTATAGAAATTATCCAAATCTGCCGGAATTGCATTCTGTCTTACCTTTCATTTAATGAAGCAGTGGCAACAACAGCGTCGTCAACGCTTGAGGGAGTTTATGGGGGGTGGGCAAGATTTGAATGTGTCCGAGCCCAAACATTTGCGGCAGATAAAACTTGGCCTTTTCTTCGATCGCCAAACATTTAATAAGAACATTTTGTTGGTGAGCTTCTCGCACGGCTTGCCTGATGTCTTCCATTCCGTAGCGGCCTTCATACTGATCGTAATCGGACGCCTTACCATCGCTCAACAAAACGATAAGCTTATGTCGTGCCGGAGAAACTTTCAGAATTTCTAAACTGTGCCGTAAAGCGGGACCGATCCGCGTGTAACCGACGGGCTCTAGCGTATTTAACTTTCTCTTAAACTCAGGCCAAGACTCTTCGAAATTTTTGAGTTCTTCAAAAACACACTGATGTCTGGTATTGCTATGAAAGGCTGCGACACTTAAACACTCTGGCTCTTTTGTAAAGGCGTCGCCAATCAAACATACGCTGTTTTTTATAACATCCAAAATTCTTTCATTGGCGACCCATGAGTCCGTTGAAAGACTGCTATCAATTAAAAAAAGGCACTGCCAGTCTTTGTGATGTTTTTTACTGCGAATGTAAAACCGATCTTCTCCGGAGTTTCCACTTTTTAGATCCGCATGTCGAGTGACTAAGGCATCAATATCAAGCTCTTCCCCGTCGCGCTGCCTTTTTTTCCAAAGGGGCTTGGAGCGAACCTGTTGAAAGAGTTTTTCAATTTCTTTCTTTTCTTTGGTGTAGGATTCAGCCAGTTGAAAGGGCGTACCTGCCTCGGGAATGCGGGCCTGAACCCGACACCAATTTTCTTTATAGCGTTTTTTCTTAAAATCCCACTCGGGATAAAAATGCACACGAGGCGAAACCGGTAAATCTTCCTTGCTTAAAAGATCCGGAGCCACACTATGCATCCGTACATCCGCTTTATAAAGCGACTGCGTCCTTTCCCGGCTTCGGGTCACCTCGCGCATATTTAACTCCTCCAGAGCCTCCGCGTGATCTTGCAAATCGTCGTCGCCGTCCTGGGTGCGCATCCCCCCCTGATACTCTTCTAAAGTTTCTGCTTTTTCAAAAGAATGGGTCACAGGATTATTGGTATCTTTTTGCTCTTCAAGATGCACCTGCACAATGTCTTCACGATTTTTTCCCTGCACTTCTGTTCCATTAGCTAATGCCTCGGTAGTCGTTTCTTCGTCCGTTTTTTCCGTCTCTTCGGAAAAAGGATTCGGAGACATAAGAAGACCCCAGAGCACAAAGGCTTCTTCCGCCACTGCGGGCCCCAAAGGAAGTGAGGCAAAATGAGTTTGATAAACAGCATCAGCGAACTTCCAAAAACTGAAAGTACTTTTATGGGTGTTATACAAAATACTTTTCCAAGAGCTGTCTTTGGGGCTTTCGCACAAAAGATCATAAATCCACTGAGCGAGAATACCATTTTGTGTATTTCGATCTTGGTCTGAGAGCGATTGCAGTTCCGCCAAGGTTCCTTGTCTTAAAGTTTCAATCACTTGAATTGTGCCTGGAAACTCCAAGGTAATAACCTTATAGATTTGGTGAACCGCCAAACAGGTGTAAACTTTCTTTTCAATTTCCGAAAGTTCGCGCGGCGGCAAACAAAAACCCAACTGTTTGGCGGAACTATAAAACAGCGTTCTTTGAATATAGACCAACTCGTTCAATCTTTTTGATGAAAGTGGGCACAAAGATTTTGGATAATAAAAATGGACGCCCGAAAAGCCACCGATCTTTTCTGCCTCGTGTATTTGAATAGGTTCGCCGCAAAGAGATTTAGCAATAACTTGAAGGCGAGTCTCCAGTTCTTTTAAATCCGCCCTTTGCTCATAGTGCGGTGGCATGGGGTCCGCCGAGATTTTTTTAAAAAGTCTGTAACCAAAAGAAAAAAACTTTTCATCTAGGCCCATCTCTAAAAAATCATGGCGGCCACATCTTGTAAGGCCGTCATAATATCTCCGTCATCCGTGAGAGGTTGAACAATAGCGACGTCACAGGAACGACGAGGCTCCAATCCATCACGTATTAACTTCCCGGCATCGACAAGAAGCCGGGTTGATGCTGTTTCCGCCAAACCCAGCTCTTTGAGATTGCGAATTTTTCCCGCAAAGCGAACCAGCTTTTGCGCCACTTCCAAGGAGCATTGAGATTCCGCTTTTACAATTTCAGATTCGAGTTCGGGACGAGGATAATCAAAATGCATGGCCACAAATCTTTGTCTTGTGGAAGGTTTCAATTCCTTGAGTCCTCGTTGATATCCCGGATTAAAACTCACGACGAGCATAAACTCCGGCGAGGCTTTGATTTCTTCATTGAGTTTATCCAACGTGATGGCACGACGGTGATCGGTCAAAGGATGGAGGACCACAATCACGTCTTCGCGAGCTTCAGCGATTTCATCCAAGTAAAGAATTGCACCTTCGCGTAAGGCACGCGTGACCGGACCGTCTTGCCAAACGGTGTCTCCACCTTTGACAACAAATCGTCCCAATAAGTCGGTCGCCGAGGTGTCTTCATTGCAGGCGACAGTAATCAGAGGACGCCCTCTGCGAGCCGCCATGGATTCAATGAAGCGGGACTTTCCGCATCCTGTAGGCCCTTTCAACATCAAGGGCAATTGATTGCGATAGGCGCTGTCGAAGATTTCTTCTTCATCTGCAACAACCTGATAAAAAGGTCCTTTAATTGTGGGTGCCAGCATTTTCTACCTTCCCTTTGGGCAATCCGTACTTAATAAAGATCCAAATAAAGGCGAAAATTCCAAGACTGAATAAAGCGGCGGCAAGAACGAGCCCCAAGAAATGCACTTCAATTTCTTTTTGTACTAAAAGAAAATCCATGCCCATTTTTCTTTCCAAGTAGACTTGTGCGACACCTGCGATTCCGAAGGCGACCGTCATTGCGGTCATGCCGATGTTAGAAGTCCAAAAAGCGAAAGCACTCCAACCGCTGTCATAAAGTTTTCGGCCCGTAAGATTCGGCATCGCATAAGCGATCATTGCAAAAACCAACATGGCGTAAGCACCCCAGAATGCAAGATGCCCGTGCATAGCCGTCACCAGCGTTCCGTGAGTGTAAATATTGACTTGGGGGAGTGTGTGCGCAAAGCCCAAAAAACCAGCTCCAACGAATGACATCACGGCACACCCAATGGTCCATGTTAGGGCCAAACGATTGGGATGTTGGCGTCCTCCCTTTTTTGCCATGGCAATAGCGTAAATCGCCATTCCTAAAAAGGCCACCGGTTCAAGAGCACTAAAGAGTCCGCCGATCATCAACCAGTAACGAGGAGTCCCGATAAAATAATAGTGGTGTCCTGTCCCTAAGATTCCTGAAAGAAACGTAAAGCCGACAATGACGTAAAGCCATTTTTCAATAACTTCGCGATCTACACCCGTGAGCTTGATCAAAAGGAAACTGAGGATAGCCCCCATAATCAATTCCCATACGCCTTCAACCCACAAGTGAACAACCCACCATCTCCAGTAAGAGTCCATTGTCTGATTGACTGTCGGAATCATTCCCGGAAGATAAAGCAAAGCCGCACTCAACAAACCAAAAAAGAGAACCATATTCGTCGTGCTATATCTTCGGCCTTTCCAGATTGTTCCTCCGATAAGGAAAATAAAAAGGAGAACATCGACAACAACAAGATAGTCCAGCGGTCGCGGAATTTCTAAAAACTTTCTTCCTTCCCACCAATTAAAATGAAAGCCAATAATCGCTGTTACGCCCACGGCAACAAACGCTCCCAATTGCACGTAGGCAAGTTGCGGAAGAATCAACTCACGGTTTGATTCCTCCGGCGTGATGTAATAAGCGGCACCCATAAATCCCGCCAGCAGCCACATTACCAATAAGTTCGTGTGGGTGGCGCGTGCCGTGTGAAAAGGAATGACACTGTGTAAGCCGTCGTATCCCATATGGGCAAAGCCCATGATAAATCCATAGACAATCTGTAAAGATAAAAGAAGCATGCACACGGCAAAGAAGTAGTAGGCTATTTTCTGTGTTTTAAATTTCATAACAGAATCCTTATTTCAACAATGAAAGATAACTTGCGAGTTCTTGAACTTGTTCGTCGGTTAAAGGCAGTTTTGGCATTTTAGAGTCTGCCTTCACCGCGACTGGATCGCGCAACCAGGAAACAAAAAAGGCATGTTCTTTACGGCTGCCCACACCATCCAAGGCCGGTCCCACAGAGCCTCCTTTTCCTTGCAACATATGGCATGCAACGCAAACCTGATCAAAAACTGCAGGACGTGGCGGAAGAGAAGACTGCGTTAGAGTCGTCGCTACTGGAGCCGGTGCCGGCGCGAGATCAGGCTTTGCAGGAAAACCGTTAAGATCCGTCTCTCCGATCCATTTTAAGAACGCCACCAGAGAATTGATCTCCTCCTCTGTAAAATTATACTTCTGCATCTTTCTTTGGCCTGGATACATTGCCGCCGGGTCTTTAAGCATAGATTTAATGAAGGCTTCTCCTCGGCGTTCATAAACTTTGGTGAGTTCGGGAGCATAATAAGCTCCTTCTCCCATGATCGTGTGACACCCCATACAGTTGTTGTGGTCCCACAAATCTTTTCCGTGAATGACTTCGGGAGTGATATTCTCTGAGTGCGTTTGTTTAGGCACTCGTTGAATTGTATCTATCGTTAAAATAACAAAACATCCGGAACAGACAATGGTACCGATGAGAAAAAACTTCTTAGCGGCCGACTTTGATAACATGAAAACTCCTTTGACCTTAACAACGTCATCCTAAACAAAGAAGTTTTCTTGAAATATGATCCGGATCAAGAACCGCTTCAAATACATACAGTTCCACCCCCGGGGTTGAATTGAATCGACCGAAAGAAACTTGATCCAGATCATAGAAAGCGCGGCATAGACATGAGAACTTCATTTTGAGGTTGCTATGTTAGACGTAACTCAAAGACTCAAAAGCTTGGATTCATTCAACCCTCTTGGTGAAACATCATTGAAAGAATTGTCATCCCATTTTGAAATCGTTTATGTCAAAAACAGGGAAATTCTTTTCAAAGAAGATACGCCGCTACAGGATCTCTATATCGTTCTTTATGGATCTTTTAAAATTCAAAAGAAGGGTTCTAATTCCTCTCCGGTTATACTCAATTTCTTAAATCGTGGAGAGTTTCTAGGGATCGCGATGGCAGGACTCACTTACCCGGTTTATCCCGCCACTGCTGTCGCGAATGAAGATGCAGCACTCCTGCGGTTTTCACGAAATTATTTTTTAAACGTTCTTATGAAGATCGACAGCGTTCGTGCCACTGTCACAAGACAAATCAGTGAACGCTTCCTTGAATTCCAGCACGACCGTTGTATGGAAAACGTGCGCACTCATCAAAGGGTCGCTGATCTTTTGCTGCGACTTCTGGATCGACAAGGTGAAAAAAGCGGATCGCAGATCCTCATACCACTGACCCGCAAAGATATTGCGCAACGAGTGGGAACCAAGGCGGAAACTGTCATTCGCATCCTTCGTATCTGGAATAAAAAGGGATGGATTAAAACCGTGGACCGGCACATCGCCATTATCAACTATCAACAGCTTAAGGAGGTTCGTGATGAAAGAACTCCTGAATACACTCAGGTTGCAACATCAGACGATTTTGAAGATGTTGAACCAGCCTGAACTGGTTCGTGATCTCATTCATTTTGTTGAGCAAGAACATCATCCCCTCGAAGAACTAGAATTGTTTCCTTTTTTGAGAACTCAGCGATGCCTTCACGAAGGAGGGCCGCGTTGCACTTTTTTTATGGGTGTAAGGCTTGAATTAGATCCCCTTGGAGTTATGCAGAACCATTTAAAAACTTTTTATACAAAAACGTCCTTTCGCCCTAAGAACTATCCTGTGCCTGACTGGCTGACTCTGCAAAGTCCCTTAAGCATTCCTTTTGAGGAACATGTGATAGGGGCGGATCTGGCGCAAAGTATTCTTTTTCTTTTGGAACCGGAGAACGCTCATCTCCATCAAGAATTTTTCCAACTTCTTTATGACGATTACTGCCGTCTTTTAAAAATGCACATTGATAAAGAGGACGGGTGCCTCTTTATCATGTGCGAGAGAGTTCTGACTTAGTCTCCACAGAACCCGCAACATCCTTCTTTTTTCTTCTTAGTGATTTTTAATCTCCACGTCTGAGGGCCTTGCTCCAGATATTCATGTTCAAACTGGCCGCCTTTTAAATCGTTAAACTGTCTTAAAAGCGGGATTGGATCATGAGTATTTACGATCACTAGACTTTCTCCACCTTCCAAATTGTCGAAACTTTGAAAAATAAAGGCGTGTCTTTCGGGGCCTGGAATCTTTTGGGCTTCAATGACGAAATCGGTCATAAGAGAATCTCCTTTTTCTTAATTCAAATTAAGAGATTCTCTTTAGGAAAACATTGATCGATATCAATTCTTTAAAAATTTTATTAATTCTTTAGGTTCTTTATCCGCGCCGATCTGCTGGCCACGAATCACACCATCTTTGTCGAGAACTGTGATGATAAAAGAGTGGTCGTAATCGTTGCCTTCCATCTTTTTATATTTAATTCCCAGTAAATTGGCGATTTCACGCGGTGTTTTATCGGAGGAAGAAGTATAAAGATTCCAACGGGAACTGAGCTTTCTTTTCTCTGCGTATTTCTTCATCACAGAAGGAGTGTCCACCTTGGGATCAAAACTTACGATCACAAAGCGTGCCTTTAAACCCTGAGCTTCTACTTCTTTTTCCAGTTGTTGCATCTGAGAGATAATCAAAGGACAGGCATAGGCACAGCTTGTATAAGCCATGGAAATAACCACCGGCTGTCCTTTTAAAGAAACAATAGAAACTTTTTTTCCATTCGAATCCAAAAGTTCTGAACCTAAGTTGTAAATAGACTCCTCACTGAGCTTTGTTGGTTCCACAGCTTCAGAGGTTTCGTTCTTGTCGTGATGCTGATGTTCATGCTCGTGGGCTTGAACCGCTGAGGCAGACAGAGCAGAAACCAGACTCGCTATTAACACAAAATCTCTTAGGTAAAACATAATCACTCCTTGTTCTTTACACAGCGAAATCCAAGATTTCTGACTGTGTATTTCGCCTGCAGACTGCTACGAAAAGCATAGCGCATGAAGGCCGCATAATCGGCAGGATCCGCAGCGGAGGCGGCACCTCCGACACAAAATAAATTTCTATCTAAAGCGACGTCGGCCCGCGATTCGCCAGTCACCATGGAGGAATTAAAATCCTCCACCCATTCCCAAATAAGGCCATGCATGTCGTAAACACCGTCATTATTGGATGCACCAGATCTGACAGCAGGCAAAGGCCACTCGGCACTTTTTCCGTACCACTCTAAAATCACAGACTTCAGATCTTTTTTATCTTTGTAAGGAACAAGTCCGACATATTCCCACTCATCAATACTCGCCAGACGTTTACCAAGGCTGTCGCAATAAGCACGAGCCGCATACCAACTGATGCGCACGACAGGGGACGAAGCTATTGAAGCTTCTCCAAAGTTGAGATCGTCTTGCCAGTATTCCAAATAATTATTGTCAGAGAATATTTTTTTTACCTTGCTTTTGCGCCACTCAGGATGAGTTTTCACGAATTCAAGATATTCCGCATTAGTGACAGGATTTCTATCAATGTAAAACGCGGAAACTTTATGAACAGTTTTATCCAGAAGCGCCGGCATTCGAAACGAACCTGCAGGGATAAGGATCATGTCCGCTCCCCAGCCAGGCAAAGACATAAGCATCCCAAGAATCAGAATGACTTTGCATGCGGATTTCTTGAGATGCTTCATAACAGACCTACTTTTTACCTGAAGCGCGAATTGCTTTCACTTCTTCAGGAGTTACTTTTTTCTTTGAGTTACCCCAAGCGCTGTAAACATAGTTCAACACGTTAGCAGCTTCTTCATCAGAAAGAACTTGGGCAGGCATAATGGAGTTGTACTCTTTGCCATTTACAGTGATTTTTCCCTCTAAACCATGCACGACCGCTGAGATGGCTTTGTCTTTATTGTTATTAAGGAAGTCCGACTTCGCAAGAGGAGGGAATGCTCCCGGCACACCTTGACCATTCGCTTGATGGCAGGCAAAGCAAGACGACTCGAAAATTCTTTTTCCGCGAGCAATACTTTCTTCGATATTCTTCGCTGGAATTAATTTTGGAGCACCATCACCCACTTCTTGGATCACACCACCCTCAGGAAGATAAATACCGTCTTCAGTTTTACCCGAGTAAACTTCCTTATCGGCGTCACCTTCCACTTTGATCATTCCTAAAGCACCTTTATTAAAGGCGCGGAAGATCGAGTGATCGACCAGAATGAAAGTCCCAGTAGTCTGCAACTTAAAGTCCACGATGGCAGATCCGCCGGCAGGAATCAGAGTAGTTTGCACGTTTTCATTTACTAACTTTCCGCCTTCGACATAAACCTTATCAAAGATCTCCCCGATAACGTGGAATGAAGACACGAGGTTAGGACCGCCGTTTCCGACAAATAAGCGCACAGTCTCGCCAGTTTTTGCTTTCATCGCTTTGTCGCCAACCAGAGCGCCTACGTTTCCGTTAAAGACTACGTAGTCAGGTTTTTCTTCAACAGCTTTAGTCATACTAAACGGCTGAAGTCCCGCCGCTCCGTATTTTCCTTTAGTGTAGAACTCACTTTGCATGACATAAAATTCGCGATCCACCTTAGGCAAACCTTCTTTAGGTTCAACCAAAATCAAACCGTACATACCGTTAGCTATATGCATACCCACAGGTGCGGTCGCACAGTGATAAACATAGAGTCCCGGATTCAACGCCTTAAAGTTAAAAGTTGAGCTGTGGCCCGGAGCTGTGAAGGAACCTTCCGCTCCCCCGCCCTGTCCTGTAACAGCATGCAAGTCGATATTATGTGGCAACTTGCTGGAAGGATGATTGTGCAAATGGAACTGCACGTGGTCTCCCTCACGAATGCGGATGAATTTACCTGGAACCTTTCCACCGAATGTCCAGAAAGTGTAATCCACTCCGTCAGCGAGACGCATTTTCACTTCTTTTGTTTCAAGATTCACAATGACTTTTGTTGGGTACTTACGAGTGATAGGTGGTGGAACTTCAGGCGCGTCAGTTAATACCGCCACTTCTTCACCTTTAATTTTTTCTTCGGCGTTTGCAACAACGGCTAATAGACATGCCGCCAAAACCGCAAGAGGCTTTTTAACAGTTGAGTATTTCATCTTAGTCTCCTTGCTGATGACTCCATTTAATCCTATGAGGAGATTCGTGTCCATAACATGACGGTGGTCAACTTTGCGGTCTAGAAGAACATAAATCCATTCCGGGGGTGGAGAAGGCGGGCCTTTTTGGGTGAGTGTTTCAAAGTTAGACAGGACCAAATGCCTAAAAACAAATAAAAAGGGGGCTTACAAAGTCTCTTTTTTGCACTTTAATGCCGTCGATGAAGACACGTATGCACAAGCTGATGTTGGCGGTATTAATTCTATGCACTTTTTCTGTGACGACAGTCCATGCGCAGGGGCTTTGCCACATTCCCGTTAAGAACAGCCGCCTTGCCATGGATCAACGAGATGATCAGCGCATGAAATGTTTGAAGCACAAGAAAGGGCAAATCAACGTCACTCAGTGTTTGAATGTTGCAAAGTCTATGGAGTATTCAACCAACGCTGAAGATGCACGCTTAGTTTGTCTGTACGATCTTCGCCCAACTTTGAAAGAGTGTTTTGCGATTTCAAAATCGATGGAGTATCCTGATTCAGGAGATGAAGCTCGTTGGGAATGTCTTCGCCGTTTCAACAAAACGATCACTGTAAAACAGTGTAAAAAAATCGCAGACAGCATGAGCTATCCCGCCAACGCAGACCGAGCAATTCAGTATTGTTCTTCTGAGTTACAATAATTTTTTCGGGGAATCTAATCTCACTCGCATTCTAGACTTTAGTGTCATTTATTACAAATTTGCAAAAAACCAGACTTGCCGTTGTAATGAATGGTCCCTATTCTGTCCTCATAGGACTCGTAAATCCTAGAAAGGGATACCTCTTATCATGACTCAATCTATGGAAGAAAAAGCGAAGAAGACTAAGATTATTGTTAAAGCACCAACTCAGGAACGTTCTCGTCAAACAGTCGCAACCATCTTAGATGCCTGTTCTCGTTTGCTGATTTCTGAAGGGTTCTATTCAATCACGACAGATAAAATTGCCAAAGAAGCCGGCGTGAGCATCGGTTCTCTTTATCAATTTTTCGGGAACAAAGAGTCTGTTGTTCAAGCTGTTGTTAAAAATATCATTGAAGAAGACAAGCGTTTGATCAGCGAAAAAATGCGCGCCATCTCTCCCCTTCCTCCGGAACAACGCGTGAAAGGCATGATCGAACTTGCCGTGGAAACAATCCGCCGCAATTCAGAACTTCGTGCCAAGCTAACGACGATCCAGTATTACGTAGCGGACGCTGCCTATATCTCTGAATCCATCCGCTTCTTCCAAGAAGTGGTTCGTTACAATCTTCCGCAAATCCCAGGTCGCGACAT
>NZ_CAMLDV010000003.1 GCF_946478835.1 uncultured Bdellovibrio sp.
ATTGAAGCAACGCCTGATATTTTCGTGATGAAATTTAACGCTCAGGGTCTCTAAGGGAGCATTCCTTATTCAGAATTAATGGATGATTGCCATATTTGTGCTATACAACCTCTCCGTGGGGAGGGGTTTCCATGAAGCATTTCATCGCATTAGTTCTGTTCGTTTTTTCGCTTTCAGCACACGCGCAAACTCTTTTTGTCAGCGATGTGGATGACACCATCAAACTTGCCAACGTCCAAGATATTTCGGAAGCCGCTCGTTATGCTTTTGATGACAAGAGCCGCTTTATCGGGATGAGCGAGCTTTACAATCTGTTTGCACAAGAACAATCCAACTTGTCGATCGTGTATCTTTCAAAAGCTCCTGAGTGGTTCATGAAGGGGACTCATAAAAGTTTTCTAGCTAACGGAAAATTCCCGGCAGGAACTTACATCGGTCGCACGAATTACGATGCGGATGTGCACAAGCTTAAAAACTTGCGCAAACTTATGAACGACATCAAACCTCGCAAAGTTGTTTTTATCGGTGACAACGGTGAACAAGATCCTGAAGTTTATAACACCATCGTGAAAGAGTACGCGAACCAAGGTATTGAGTTTCACCAATTCATTCGCATCGTGTATTCCAAATCTTTCTTCGTGGAGTGGGGCGCAAAGCTTTGGGAAGATCAAATCGGCTTTGTCACGCCGATTGAAATCGCTTTGGAGATGGAAAAAGAACATCTGCTCAGCACGCAAGCCGTACAAACAATGATGAGCACAGTGGCTGTTGAAATCGTCAAATCCAAAACTTATGGATCTGAAGGAATCGTCGCGTTTCCGTATTTCGTGAACTGCAGTGATTTTGTGTGGAAATGGGATGACAGTCTTTCTCGTTTCGACATTATGACACTACTTAAGGCTCGTATTGTAGATCGCTGCCGAATTAAGCCGTAAGATAGTTTCATGTTATTAAAGTACCAGTTACCTCGTGTTTACGAAAATATTCTGCCTCGAGAGATTTTAGATTTTTCTCCACAAGAAACAAAAGCCACTTGTGATACCTGCGCGATGTCTCGTCCAAGGCATCGCGGTAAGATCCATTATCGCGAGGATCTAAAGTGCTGCACGTTTCATCCGTTTCTTCCTAATTACATGGTCGGCGCACTTTTTAACGAAAGCTCTTCAACGGAAGCGCATCGCATTTTCCGCGATAAGATTTCCCGTCGTGAATACGCTTTGCCGATTGGACTTGTGGCACCCGTTCGTTATCAGGTGGAATTCAATCACCGCGAAGAAGGGGATTTCGGTCAAAGAGAAGACTGGCTTTGCCCTTACTACAATAAAGAAAAACAAAACTGCAACGTGTGGAGAAATCGCGGTGTGGTGTGCACGACGTTTTTTTGTAAAAGCTCTTATGGAAAACCGGGGTTGAAGTTTTGGGAAAAATTGGGAAGTTATCTTTGGTACGTCGAGCTGGCCCTTCTTGAAGAGGCTCTGGTGATGCTTGATTTTTCTCCGCGCCAGATTATGACTTTGCTTGATTATCACAACCGCCACGATGGGACGGCGGCAGAGAAAAAATCCTGGGTCATGCCGGAAGCCAAAGCCAGGGAACTTTGGAATGGCTACTACGAGGACCAAGAAGGTTTCTATAAAAAATGTTTTGAAGTTATCTCTAACATGAATAAAAAATCTTTCCACGAGTTGATCGGTGAACAAGGTCAATCTTTGGAAGAAGATTTGTTTTCGATCATTCCGACATTGAAAGTGGACTAGACATGACAAGCATCCAAGAAAGACAGAATAAAATTATCCAAGATTTTTCAGCACTCACGCAGTGGGAAGATCGCTATAAAAAAATCATCGAGATGGGAAAAGCCCTTCCTGAAATGCCGGAAAATTTGAAGACCGAGCAGAATGCGGTGAAGGGGTGCCAGTCGCAAGTCTGGCTTTCTGCGAATTTGAATGAGCAAGGTCAGATGATTCTTCAAGGTGACAGTGATGCACTGATTGTGAAAGGTCTAGTGGGTTTGTTGTTGTCGGTGTATTCAGGCGCATCTCCGAGTGAAATTCTTGCGACTCCTCCGGAATTTTTGAAAGCTTTGGGCTTCGAAGGAAACCTTTCTCCTAGCAGGGCCAACGGCTTGCACTCGATGCTTAAGCAAATCAAACTCTATGCAACCGCCTTCGACTATCTACTAAAAACTAAAAAATAGTTTGTTTTTCCCTGTCAATTTACAGAGACTTTTTTAGAGGGGAATGTTCAGGAAGAACGTTCAGAGGGGAAAAAGTGAAAAGGAATTCATTCGTGGCGGCCGTCAGTGTCGCTGTTGCAGCAACGTTTTCAGTTGGCTTTGTCAATATCACACCCAAAGTAATCTACGGCGACGACAATCGTGTTGATGTATATCAAGTGGAAAGAGCGGATGTCCGTGATGTCGCTGATTCGACAGTCGCTTTGATTCCAACCAGAAGTATCGTGAATAGCGGAAATGGTCTCGTAAAAATTCTTTCTTCTCAATACGGAAAAGAAATGAATCTGTGTTCGGATGAACCGTTCTTTGATCAACCCACAGCTGCGAATTGCTCAGGCTCTTTGGTGGGTGATGATTTGATCGCAACAGCAGGTCACTGTGTCAGCAATGCGGATTGCTCTGCTTACGCGTTTGTGTTTGGTTTTAAAATGGCTGATGCAAAAACAGCTCCGGAGTCATTGCCTGCTTCGGAAGTTTATAACTGTAAAGAAATCGTAGCTCGCGAATACACAAGCTCTCAAGATTATGCTCTTGTTCGTTTGGATCGTCCTGTCCGTGGTCACAGACCCCTGACATTGCAACGCACACCTGTGCAAGCGGGTGATGGTATTTACGTTGTTGGTCATCCTTCAGGTCTTCCAACAAAATTTGCTGATGGTGCCAACGTTCGTAGCCAACAAGGTGCTTACTTTCAAGCGAACTTGGACACTTACGGCGGCAACTCGGGTTCTGCGGTCTTCAATGCAAGAACAAATGAAGTCGTAGGAATTCTTGTTCGCGGCGCAAGTGATTTCACTTATGACAGAGTAAGAAAATGCACGATGAGTAACAAGTGCGCTGATGGCGGTTGTCGCGGTGAGGATGTTACAAATATTTCTTACATCGTGGATGCTTTGAAAAAGTAAAAGATTCGTAAAAAATTTGAAAATAAAAAAAGGGAGCTTCGCGCTCCCTTTTTTATTCGACATCATTCGACGTCAATGGGTGTTCCAGATTTATTATCCATGTAGGGATTGTCCATATTATGAGTGCTTGGATGATCTGGAAGTTCACCGTCGCCAGGACATGTCGTACTGTGATTTTCTACTTTGGCTAAATCACGTAGTTTACCTTCCCGAACCTGTTGTCCCGCAGGGCAGGGGACTAAAGAGGGATCCTCTTTCTTCATGTCGCTCGCAGGTTCGCGCTGTGTTTGCTGTTTTATCATCTCTTGTTTTTCTTTACGTTCTATAATTCGCGTGGCTGCAGAGCTCTCTCCGTTGACCTGCATTTTATCTGTATAAGGAACACCTTGAACTAGATGAGGAACGATTAAGAGAAGGGCTACCAAAAGAGCTGTTCTCATAAACTACCTCCTTTTGTGTAATGGTCTGTCATCAACCGACAGCTTATTTTAGCACGGAATAAATATGGAAAAAGCGAAGTGTCGTCTAACGCTGGACCTTGGGTTCTTTTGACTTCAATATGAAAGAGCGAAATGATGAAAGACATGGAGTTTGCGAAATCTTTGGCGGAAGCTGAAAATTTTATTTTTTCGCGTTTGGGATCTTCGATCAGGCTGGCCACTCCCTTGGGACTGGGAAAGCCAAATCAGCTCGTGAATAGCATTTACGAAAGAGCTAAAAAAGACTCACGGATTTCACTTAAGATATTTACGGCTCTTTCTTTGGATTTTGAAAAGCCTAAGAACGAATTGGAAAAACGTTTTTTAGGTCCTTTTTACTCCAGGCACTTTGGAGATGATTATCCCCATCTCACTTATCTGCAAGATCTTCACAAGGCGCAAGTACCATCGAATATTCATCTGCATGAATTTTATTTTCAGGCAGGCGCTCTTTTAAAAAATGAAAACGCCCAGCAGTCCTACATCAGCCTTAATTACACCCACGTGGCAAGAGCGGTTTTGGATCACGATATTAATGTGATTGTGCAAATGGTCGCCCTTTCTAAAGACCGCAGTAAAATAAGCCTGAGCTGTAATCCCGATTTAACTTTAGATGTGGTTGAACTTTATAAAAAATCTCAGAAACCACTTCTTATGATCGGAGTAATTCACCCGGATCTACCTTATTTGGGTGGAGATGCCGAGGTCGATGCCTCTTTCTTTGATTTCATTGTTGAAAGTGAAGAAGTTCGTCATTCACTTTTTGCTGTTCCCCGCGTTTCGGTGGATGAAGCCGAACATCTTATTGGCTTTTATGCCAGTCAACTCATCGCGGATTCCGGAACTTTGCAGATAGGTATTGGTTCTCTTTCAGATGCCTTGGTGAATGCGATGATCATGCGACAAAAGGACAATGCTCTTTATCGTAAAATTTCTGAACATCTTTGGAAGGGGCGCCCGGATGTGCATCAAAAAATCCATTTAAACGTTTTGCAGGAAGGCCTTTATGGGACGAGTGAAATGTTAATGGATGGCTTTATGCATTTACGAAAAGCCGGTATTTTAAAGCGCGAGATCTTTGATCATAATGAATCCGCGAAAAGATATTTGCATGGGGCGTTCTTTTTAGGATCCAAAGATTTTTATCACTGGTTGGGATCGCTTTCCGGTGCGGACTACGAAGGGCTTTCGATGACCAAGGTCTCAAAGGTCAACGATCTCTATGATCCCCACGAACTGGCCATCCGAAAGCAAAGAAAAAATGCACGCTTTTTTAATACTTGTATGGCAGTCACTTATCTGGGGGCGGCAGCTTCGGACACTCTCGAAAATGGCCAGGTGGTGAGTGGGGTGGGAGGTCAATATAACTTCGTTGCTATGGCACATGAACTTGAAGACGCCCAATCGGTTTTAATGTTGCGAAGTACGAATCTAAAAAACAATCATAAGGCTTCCAACGTTGTTGAGGCCCATGGCCACGCCACGATTCCTCGCCATTTGCGGGATGTCGTGATTACTGAGTACGGCATTGCTTTTCTTAAAGGCGAAAGTGACGACACCGTGATTCGTCGACTGATTGAAATCGCCGACAGTGAGTTTCAAGAAGAGCTTGTGGAAACCGCTCAAAGAAATGGCAAGCTTTCTAAAGAGTATAAAATTCCTTCTTATGCAAAAGACAATTCACTCAAGAAGGTAAAAGAGTTTGTTCAAGCTTATAAAGACGAGTTTAAACTTTTTCCTTTTGGCAGTGATTTTACGAGTGAAGAAATCAATTTGGGGAAATCTCTGAATCAGCTTAAGAAGGCTCACGCTGAGAAACTTCTCGGCTTCTTTGTAAAAGGGCTTGGTGTATCTAAAAATAAATACAGGGCAGAATTAGAGCGCATGGAGCTTTATAAAACTAGAACTGCTAAAGACTTCTTTTATCAGAGGCTGATTCTAGGTGCTTTAGGAAAGTAAAAAAAACGCCGCTCTTTTGAAGCGGCGTTTTGGTATTTCAATCTTAAAAAAAAGATTAAATAGTTGCGTGCACGCGGTGCGTGTCGTCCATATCGTCAAGGTAGTTTAAGAACTCCTCAACGTCTTTTCTTTGTTCATCAGAAAGCTCTGTGATGTTTTTGGCTTTGAATGAAAGCTCACCCTTTGTGATTTTCCAACCACGTTTTGTTAGTGCATCACGAACCGCATCCAAGTCATCCGCGTTCGTGTAGAACTCATAAGCACCAGAGTCGTCGGGGTAAACTTCGTTCGCTCCTGCTTCAATCGCTTCTTCGTCTGGATCGAATTTACCTTCTTTGGTTCCTTCGATAAGACCTACGCGATCAAACATCCATGCCACAGATCCAACCTCGCCCATATTGCCTTCATGAGATTTAAACGCATGACGCATGTCTGGAGCTGTTCTGTGTTTATTGTCTGTTTGGCATTCTACGATCACGCCCACACCGTGAGGACCGTAGCCCTCGTAAGTGATCTCTTCGATGATCTTTCCGTCATCCAAAAGACCCGCACCTTTTTTAATCGCACGTTCGATCGTGTCGTTCGGGCAAGATACTTTTTTCGCAGCATCAATCGCCATACGAAGACGGGCATTGGCATTGGGGTCAGGACCACCGGCTTTCGCAGCGACTGCAATCTCGCGCGCAAGTTTGGTGAATATTTGGCCTTTTTGTTGAGCTTTCTCAACCTTACCGGCGTTTTTCCATGACTTTCCCATATGTCTCCTTCTTCGACTTGAGGATATATATTGCAGCAAATCAGGAAATATTTGGCAAGAATAGGAGCAGGATGTAAAAGGGGGTATGTTCAGTTTTTCAACGCCCGACGTCTGGGAAAAGATCCAAAATATCGAAAAATATTGTGAGGATGCTCTTAAATTGAGCTCTCCTTATCTTGTGCCCGAAGAACCGGCCCGGGATGTCCCCGTTTTACACCCTAAATTCCACCCTCCTAAAAAAGGTTTTTCGACCCTTGAGGGGCAGGCCCGCATGCTTCATGACTTGGCCAGTATCGAACTTCAAGCCATGGAACTCGGAGTTCGCACGCTGGTGGAGTATCCGGATGCGCCGCAAGGATTCCGCGAAGAGCTATTGGCCGTGACGGTCTCGGAAGCTCAACATTTGCGCATGTGCTTAGAGGGCATTGCAGATCTTGGATTTAAATGGGGTGATTGGCCCGTGCACATGGCATTGTGGCGCGCGGTGAGCGTGGAAGACTCGCTCTTAGATCGTATCTTGATTGTGCACCGCTATCTTGAGGGCAGTGGCCTTGATGCCGGAGACACCTTGATCCGTCGCCTAGAGGGAACAGACGGGAAGAACACCATTCAAAAAATCGTGAAGCAGATCAATTACGAGGAGATCGGTCATGTTGATTTTGGCTCACGATGGTATCGTGAAATTTGCAGGAAAGAAAAGCTTGACCCCTCCCAGGACTTTCCAGAGAGAATGGACTCCTTAAGAAAAAGGCTCCCGAAACGTATTGAGCCTTTGAATCGCGATTTAAGAATCAAAGCGGGATTCACTGAAGAAGAAATTCAGTATTATGAAAACCTGCGTTTGGATTTCTTAAAACCGATGCCATAGTCTTTTGCCCTTCGTTTGATGGCAAAAGCAAACGGAGACGGAAGATGCAGAGATTCTTAGTCCTTGGGATGATTTTATTTTCTTTTCCGGCTTGGAGTCTCACGCTTCCTGAGGCTGTTGATATCGCCCTTAAAAAATCAAGTTCCCTTCAGCAGCAATCCTTGGAGCTGGAAAAATCAGAACTGGGTGTTAAGCAAACTCGTTCGGCGTTCTTGCCTTCTTTGGATTTAACGGCCTCTTATATTTACACTAAAGAAAGTCCCACTCAAAGAGACTATGACTGGGACAGCAATGCTGCGATCAGCTTGACGGAAAACTTTTACGATCACGGTTTGAGTTATACGAACTTTAAAATTTCGAAATCCCGCAGAGCCCTCACAGAGCTAGATTATCGCCGCGAAAAGTCGGCAACAATTCTCAGAACAGTGCAGCTTTATCTTGATGTTTTAAAGGCGCAGAAAATCGAAGAGCTGCAGTCCAAAAACACGGTGCAAGTAGAAAAGGTCTACAATCTGGTAACCGCACAGTATCGTCAGGGTGTTCGTCCTCGTCAGGATTTTTTGCGTTTTGAATCTCAATATCAACGCGCCATCTTAGCACAGACGTCGGCTCAGTATGACGCCGTGAAAGCCCGCGAAGATTTAAAGGTGCACTTGGATCTTTCCGAAGTGCCGGCTCAAGTGAGTGACTATCAACAAAAAGCTTTTCCTTTATCATCTGATGTTTCTATCTACGAAACCGAAAAAAGATCTTTGGTTCAGGAGCTTCGTCGCTCCGAAGAGAATCTTCTAAAAATTGAAAACTGGCCAAAGCTCGATTTGGTCGGGAAGCTGGGTTATGGCAGCGACAGTTATTTTCAAACCAACACGCGTTGGGAAGACAATGACAAAACTTTCTGGAGTGTGGGCGTCACATTTAACTGGAATCTCTGGGACTGGGGAGGACGCAGCTCGGCAGTGAAGGCTTCTCATTTAGAAAGTTTCCGTCAGGATGTGCGCACGTCCTTTGATGAACGTGAAGCAAAGTCAGCTATCAAAAAACTTTACGACCAAGTGAAGCTGATTCAAAGACAGTATGAACTCGCGGAAAGATTGGTCAAAGTAGAGACTGAAAACTTCGCTTTTATGGAGCGCGACTTTCGTGAAGGACAAACGTCTTTCCTCAACTATTCGACCTCTTTGTCTGATTTAATTTCAGTACAGATTCAAAAAATTCAGACAGAATACAATCTTATTCAAACGCGCCTGGAACTGGAACACCGTAAAGGATATCTCGATGAAAAATCTGTTCAGTAAAAAAATTCTTCTGATCGTCGCTATTCTTGCGATTGTGGCCTGTGTGCCGTTTTTATTTTCATCTGGTAAAAATAAAAAATCTTCTTTAGGAATCGTTGAAAAAGGCGACGTCATTCAACGTGTGTCTTTGTCGGGAATTGTTCAACCCGTAAGAAAAGCGGTGATCGTCGCTTCTTACGCAGGCTATGTGAAAAAGATTTTCGTCAAAATCGGCGACAATGTTAAAGCCGGAGACCCTCTGGTTTCTGTCGTGCAATCGCTTTCAAGCTTCGAGCAAGCTTATCCTTTGCGTTCACCTGTTACCGGTCGAGTCGTTCAGATCCGTCATCAGGAAGGGGAGTTTGTAAAAGCAAGTGACGTCACGGACTACATCCTTCGCGTGGACGATCTTTCTGAAATGTACGTCTATGTGAACGCCGCTGAAATTGATCGCGTGAAAATGACTGTGAAGCAAGAGGCTTTGCTGAAGCCGATGGCTTTATCAGAAAAATCTTATAAAGCTCAAATCGTGGATCTGGCTTTGGCCTCTAACGACAAAGATCGTTGGGATCGTTCCAGCGTTGTCGAGTTTCCGATCACTTTAAAAGTTCTCAATCCCGATGCGGATTTAAAATCAGGAATGAGTACGTTGATTGATATCATCACGTTTAAAAAAGAAAATGTTCTAACTTTGCGCCATGAATTTATTTATGTTCAAGGCGGTGAAAGTTATGTCCTCTTGGAAAACGGTGAAAAACGTATTGTTAAAACCGGTGTTTCCAATGAAGAGAAAGTCGAAATCTTAGAAGGGGTTAAAGAAGGCGAGAAAGTTCAAAAAGTCGACTTTGCCTCGATGCTGGAGAACTCGTAGATGAGTTATATCTCGGCGAAGAACCTTGTTTTCTCTTATCCAGGAACAGATCAACCTGTTCTCAGGGAGCTTTCTTTTTCCATCGAAGAAGGGTCCTTCGTCGCTATTCAAGGGCCTTCCGGTTCTGGAAAATCCACGCTGCTTTATCTTTTAGGAGCCATGAACCGAGTTCAATCCGGCGAACTTATTGTCGCTGGAAAAAATCTGAACGAACTCACTCGTTCTGAAGCGGCTTTTTTTAGAGCGTCTGAAATTGGTTTCGTGTTTCAGCAGTTTCATCTTCTTCCTAAACTCTCGCTTTTAGAAAATGTGGAACTCGGAGGTCTTTATCCTTTAGAGGTTTCAAAAGATCGCTCCGAGCTCAAAGCTCGGGCCGAAGAGCTTTTGGAAAAATTCGGTCTTCGCGAAAAGAAAGATGAACTTCCAAGCAAAGTTTCAGGCGGTCAACAGCAGCGTGTGGCGATTGCTCGCGCCTTGATGCAAAAGCCGCGTCTGATTTTAGCCGATGAACCTACGGGGAATTTAGATTCCGTAAACTCAGCACTCGTTTTAAAAGAATTAAAACGTCTTCACAGCGAAGGCCATACAGTAGTTCTAATCACCCATGACAGCGAAGTGGCGAAGCAAGCGGACCGTATTATTCATGTGCGTGATGGTCGCTTGGAAAAAGAAGAAGTTCTTCATCATCAAAAATCCTCGCCGATGTTACATAAGAATTCTTCTTTAAAAACTCAGGACATAGCCTGGAACACGGACCTTCTGAGATATCTGGCACAGAATGCCTGGATGCAGCTTTCAGCAAATAAAGTCCGAGCGCTTCTTACAATGTTGGGCGTGACCATCGGTGTCGGTGCGGTTTTATCCATGATGACCCTGGGAGGATTTGCGAAGGAAAAAATCCTGGCTGGTTATGCTGAAATGGGAGTGAATACTTTTGAATTTAACGGCTATCCGAACTGGGATATGAAAGCCAAGGACATTAAAGGCGCGGTCTTTGATTATTTTAAATGGGAGACAGATCTTGTTCCTCTAAAAAATATTTTTCCTGAGATCAAAAGACTTTCGCCAGTTCTGACAGGAAGAAATGTCTCTGTCGTTTTTGCCGGGAAAACGATCGACAATGATGTGCGTGTTTTGGGTGTCAACGAAGATACTTTTAATATCGCGAAGAAAAAAATCATTGTCGGCAATCCGGTCAATGCCTATCACGTAAAAAATCGCAGCTCCGTCTGCATTATCGGATACGAAGTCGCGGAAAGACTTTTTTCCAATGTGCAGCCGCTGGGGCAAGTATTGTTTTTATCTGAAGACAATCAAGAGATGTCTTGCACCGTAATCGGTGTGGCTGCGCAAACTTCCAGTCGCAATGAATGGCGTAAACCGAATTTAGAAATCTATTTGCCGTTCACGTACTTTCAGGCCAAGAGCAAAAACTGGTGGTCCGTGCAAATCCGTGAAATCCTGATTGAGATGAAAGACGGAGCCTCCATGGAAAACATGGGGAAAGGTTTGCGCGCGTTCTTTCAAAAGAAATACGGAACCTCAGGACGTTTTAGGGCGGACTCCGACGCCGTTTTGATTGAACAGATGAATCGCTTTTTAAATATCTTCTCTGGCTTCCTCGCGGCCATTGCTTTGGTTTCTTTATGCGTGGGCGGTGTTGGTATTGCCAACATGATGCTGGTGTCTTTAAACGAACGTGTGCGTGAAATCGGACTAAGAAAAGCATTGGGTGCGACCGATCAAAGTTTAAGGTCGTTGATTTTAATGGAGTCGATGCTGATTTGTTTTATCGCGGGTCTGGTCGGCGTGCTTTTAGGAGTTCTTTCTTATGAACTGATTCTTTTTGCTGCGACGAAATTCGTGAGCAAGCTTGAGTTCGAATGGATCTTTAATCCGTGGGCCTTCCTCATCTCTTTTGGTTCTATCGTAGCCGTAGGAATATTAAGTGGACTGATTCCGGCTCTTCGCGCTGAAAAAATGGCGCCGATGCAAGCGCTCCGAACGGAATAAAAGTTTCCTCCCGTCAGGCGACAGGAGGAAACCAAAGAGCTTTATAGCAAATCACATAAAGAATTGGTGCTGCCAATAGCTTTTACTTTCGCATCGCGAACGCGACGAAGACCGGTCAAAGCATCTTGTCTTAAATCTTTGATATTCTGAGATGTATCTCCAAAAGTGCAAAGATCTAACGCTTGATTGTAACCTTCTAGAACCGAGTCCGTTCTAAAATCAATACCGGCAGCGATACCGATATCTCGACATGCCAACATGTCTTTCTCCTCAAGGATGCTAAAGATGGCATTGCATACCATTTGAAGAGAAAGCTCTTCTGGCGGTGTGTCTCCCTGGCCTGCCGAAGCAAACGACGAGCTTAGGAAAATAACCGCAATAATAACTGACTTCACAAAAATCTCCTTTCTTTGATTTTGTTGTGAAACCAAGGAAAGCAAAGGACGTGCCTCATTTTTTATGAACTAGGACGACGATGTTTCGTTTTGTGAAGAAAGAATGGATGAAAATATCTGAACGATAAGTTTATCGATAAATGTTCACAGGGTGTGAACGGTCGAGTTACTCAAAATCCCGGAAGTAAGAAAGCGAGATTGAAGCATAGCTGCTAAATTCACTTTTCTCTTCAAACTCAGGAGACACAGTGACAAAGCGCCAAGAGTAACTCCAATGAGAAATCTGCACGGCATAACCTACTTCAGTTTCTGCTGTGAAGGGATATTTTTTAACTCGATGGCTGTCGCGAAAGGTGTTTCCATCTAAGAAAATATTTCGAGCAATGGCGTTTCCACGAATGCCGGCAAAGCCATACACGCGCCAAGGAATATGATGAGGCTTGCCATCAAAATTAACAATGGCATCACCATCGGCGGAAGAAAGGCGGGAAGGGCCAAAGTCATCGGGAAGACGTACACCCAAGCGAGCTATAGCGCCGATATGACCGGCGATAAGAACGTTTCCGAAAGAGGCTCCCCCGTAAGGAATAAAATCAAAACTTCGTCCTGATTCGTTTTCTAATTCAAAGAAGCGAATTTTTTGAAAGTAGGATGCCTGCAAAGTGGGCTCGGTAGAAAGCTGATTCTTCCACCCCTTTGCATCGGGAACATTGATCATGTCGTGAAAACTATTTTGTACTTTTTCACCCATGGCTTCAGGGCCGATAACGCCGATATCTAACTCCAAAGAATGACTGTGCGTCGGTGTTTTGAAGTTCGCTGTAAAACCTAAATAAAGCCAGCCCGCATAAGGACGATCGTTTTTGATAAGTTCAGCGGTGTTTTTGTTGTTAGGCGTATAAATCTGCTGAGCTAAAGAAACGCCGAAGTTCGTTGTGGATTTGTTAAATTCTTTATTCAGTCGCTCCGACCAACCTGTCAGAGGCGGAATCCACGCAGGAATTTTGTTTTCTGCATACACATAAGAAAAACGAATTCCATTGGTATAGCCTTGGTCCGAGTTAGGACCGCCCAGCCGACGGGTGTCGTTTTCAACGTAAACGGTGAAAGATTCCCCGTGAGGTTTTATTGTTTCCGTCGCATTTGGAGCCTGCCCCCAAGTTCTTAATGAAAAAAGAAACAGTAACAGAAAAATCTTTTTCATAGATTAATCAAGTGTCTCGTCATCTTCCAGAAAGCGCCATTTACCTTCCGGTAATTGACCAAGACGAAGTTTTCCGATGCGCACACGCTTTAAACCAGTCACCTTAAGTCCCACAGCTTCACACATGCGACGGATCTGACGTTTCTTTCCCTCACGCAAAATAAAGCGTAGTTGGTCCTGGTTGAGCCATTCCACTTTCGCAGGCTTCAATGCTTTTCCATCTAAAGAAAGTCCATGATTGAGAAGCTTTAATTTGTCATCAGGCAAAGAGCCTTGCACACGCACGATGTATTCTTTTTCAAGTTTGGTTTCTTCACCGATGATTTTTTTTGCAATACGACCGTCTTGAGTGAAAAGCAAAAGACCTTGAGAGTCGATATCCAAGCGTCCGGCGACCGCCAATCCTTGAAAGTGCTCTTGGCGTAAGCGCTGCTTAGATTCACCAAACTGATTTTCCGGAGTGATAAGTTTAATCGCAGGCTGGTAGGGTGGTTCAGGTTGCGCTGACACGTAACCAATCGGTTTATTCAAAATAATCGTTGCTAAACGCTTTTGTTTTTTCAAAGCTTCAGCTTCCAAGGTGATTTTAACGTGGGGATCTACTTTTGTTCCCAATTGATCAATTTTAATACCGTCAACAAGAACAAGACCCTTAGCAATGTATTCATCCGCTTCACGACGGGAACAAATGCCTCTTTCAGCCATGAGTTTTGATAAACGTACTTTTTCTTCGCTCATAGGCGGATCTCCGTCCAAAGAGTGTCCATTTCATAAAGCTTGATATAAGAAAGATCTTTTTCTGAAACAGATAATTTTAATTTGTCTAAAAAATAAAGTGCGATGTTTTCCGTGGTAGGAACTTTGTCTTTGAACTCAGGAATCACAAAGTTGAGATGTTCGTGATCCAATCGCGTCGTCAGTTGAGTTAAAAGATTTTGGTATTCTGATTTTTTCTGAATCTCTGCAGAATTATGTAAAATAAAACCCACTTCTAAAGTGTAGTTGTGTCCGTGACCGTATTGTGTGTAGCAGCGACCAAAAGTGTTCTGGTTTTGAGTTTTATCCCAAAGAGGCTGAGCATAAAAATGAGCGCTGCTAAAGGAGCTCTTTAAAGTCAGAATCATGTGAGATTGATTCCTCCATCAACAGAAAGAATCGCTCCTGTCGTCCAGCTCGAAAGATCGGAACCTAAGAAGTAAGCAGCTTTCGCCACTTCTTCTGCGGTTCCAATGCGGCCCAAGGGCTGCAAGGATTTCATTTTTTCTAATGCGATTGTTTTCTGTTCAGAATCAAGATGGTGAAAACTATGAATCGGAGTATCGACAATTCCAGGGCAGACGCAGTTCGCGCGAATTTTATGAGGCCCACCATCCAAAGCGAGACTCTGAGTCCAATTTACCATCGCGGCTTTACTGGCTGAATAAGAAGAGTTTGATCCTCCCGGGCGAAGTCCGAGCGTCGAAGAAATATTCACAATGCTTCCTCCGCCTTGCTCTTTAAAGTAAGGAAAAAAAGCACGGGCAATACGCACAGGCCCTAAGAGATTCACTTCAAACTGCTTCATCCAAATTTCGTCAGTACCTTCTTCCGTGGAATGCGTTTGATAAATTCCAGCGTTGTTCACAACGACTTCAATACGATGGATTTTTGTGGTGAGCATTTCATCAAGGCGTTTATTCAAGGCTGCGACGTCGGTGACATCGCAAGAAACAATCGAAGCACCACTGCGACATTTAGCTGCGACTTCTTGCAGGCGTTCTTTATTACGAGCCATCAGGTATACGAAATAGCCGTTTTTAGCGTATTCAATCGCTGTCGCGGCACCGATCCCGCTACTAGCTCCGGTAATTAAAGCGGCCTTCTTCATGGCAAATCCCCTGTGGTTAAACTGGACTTATACTAGCAAAGGCGGGCACCGAAGAGAAGTCATGTCCATGCGCGAAGCGTTTTCCATCGGCATTAAGTTCTTCTTTGTAGGCCTCATCCTATTTTCTGCATTCTGGGCACAGATCCCTTAAAAGCAGAAAGCCGGGTTGGGTCCCGGCTCTCTTTAACGGTAGAAATTTTAAATGGTAACGAGAACTAAGCCGCTTTTTTCGCGACGTAGTGATAATACTTCTTATCAAAGTCGGAAGCCTTCATCCCGTCCTTCGTGATCAAGCCTGCTTTGAACCAATCAAAGTGTTCAGCGCAGAAACCCGCCTTTTCAGACTTTTTCTTGCAGCCTTCGCCGCAGCAGCGAGCCGATTCTAAAGAAACTACGTTATTTGGGATTTGTTTTTCGAATTTTTTGTCAGCCATCTTGAGTGACCTCCAGTTGAAATCTTAAGCTGGTTGATTGTCTTAAGACATAAGACTTATCGGAGGAGACCTATTGGACTTAAGGACCTAAACGAAAAAAGGTACCAGGTACCTAAACAGTCTCATTTTGATCCGGGAAAAAGGTACCTGGTACCTTTTAAATCAATTTAAGGAAGCGGCCCATGTCGACGGGTTTCGAGAACAAGTACCCCTGGCCATAGCGGGCGCCCAAAGTTTCTAGAACCAGTGATTCTTCGTTGTTCTCGATACCTTCCGCGATGATTTCAATTCCCATGGCGTGGGCCAAGTGGATGATCGAACTCACAACGGCTTTGGATTTTGGATCTGTGAGAACCTTCATCACAAAGCAACGGTCAATCTTAAGGAAGCTGATGGGCATCTGTGTGAGATACTGCAAGCTAGAGAAACCTGTTCCGAAATCATCAATGGAGATTGCATAACCCTGATTACGGCACTGATTTAGCGCTTCAAGAGCGATCGCGCCATCCATCATGATTCTTTCAGTCATTTCAAGTTTGATGTTCTTTGTTTGCAGGTCGTGTTTTTCGCGAAGGTCTTCTAAGTTATTCACGAAATCAGAGTGCGTGAACTGACGGCCCGAGATATTGATACTCATCATAAACTCGTCAGCCATTTTGTCTTTTTTATTCAAGCGCAATTGATCTTGAATCGTGCGCAAATCTTTTAAGGCCTGATTGATAATCCAGTGTCCAATCGGAATCACCATCGAAGAATTTTCAATCACATCAATGAAAAGATTCGGAGACACCAAGCCATGTAGAGGGCTGTTCCAGCGAAGCAGAGCCTCGCAGCCTGTGATTTGTTTGGTCTTTAAATTTACAATCGGCTGATAGAAAAGTTCGAATTCTTTATTCTGAAAAGCCTGGAAAATTTGATTTTCCAATTTGATTTGATCTAAAGCGCTTTGCGTACCGTCATCACCAGCGCCGGAGTTATCAAATTCTACGTCTGTTACGCGCGTGCCTGTCGGTGTGTTTAAGTTTTTACGGCGCAGTCTTTTAAGAAGAACACGCATTAAAAGCTGCACGACTTTATCGGCTGTTGAAACACGCTCAAGAACTTGCTGTTTTGTGACGATAGCCAGGCGCACATCTTCAAGAGCGCGCACGGAAGCGGAACGATTTTGATTGTCGATTAAAGCCATCTCACCAAAGATTTCGCCTTCACCTAAAATCGTCAGAGGGATTTCCTCTTTGTCTTTAGTGATGTAAATCAGCACGCGGCCTTTTTCGATGATGTAGGCACAATCACCGGCATCGCCTTCGCTAAAAATGATTTGATCTTTGTGAATGTCGACGGACTGAGTTGCTGAATTCATAAAACCATTTTAGGGTCTTAAGTGCAGGTCCGACAAGTCCAGCTGATTCATTTGATTCAATTTCCATCCAATAAATTCAGGTTTTACGAGAATTGAGAAGTGAATAGCGCCCAGTGGAATCATCAAATGGTTCTTCATCAGATAATCAGCTCCGGCAAGGCACCATTTCTTTTGCTCTGCAGGCTTCTTCGTCTGCGCAAGTGAGGACAAAATCTTTTCGTATTCTGGCGATTTAATAGAAAGATAGTTCTCAGGGCTTGTTGGCGCAAAAGTTTCTAAAGCAGCAAGGCAGGTCGGGCGATCCGGAGACACTCCTTTGCGGAACAGGGCTGGAGGATTCTGTTGCAGGATTTGAAGGAAGACCTTGTTTTCTTTCACCTCAAGGTGAGTTTTAAGTCCCGCATTCTTAGACCACTGATTTTGCAACCATTCGGTGGCACGTTTGTGATCCTCGCCACCAAGTGCTGAGAACATCAAAGTGTAGGTTTTAGTGCTCGTGATTTTAGGAACTTTCTTAAGATCATAATCAAAGCACGGTGCTTTTTCCGGAAACCAAGAGTCGGGAAGTCCAATACAGCCGGGTTTTCCCTCAGAAGAAAAAATCTTTTGCAATTCAACGTAGTTAAGAGAGTAAGTGAAAGCTTTGCGCACATCTTCCTGTGTCGCCAGTTCCGGACCAAATCCAAGATAGTCCAAACGAATCACCGGATACCAATAGAAGTCTTTGCGAGTTTTATAAGAAGGAATAAAAAGAGTCGGAAGACGTCTTAAAAATTGTAATTCATTCTTTTCATAAAGTTGCAAGGCCACGGTGTCTTCTTCAATAAAAAGAAACTCGACCTGGGGGCGTTGTGGATGGCCGCCTTTGTAAAGGGCATTGGTCTCGAGAATGATCTTCTGTCCTTTTTTCCACTCTTTGAGTTTGTAAGGACCGTTGTAAGCAGAAAGGTCTTCTTTTGTTGGAGCTAAAAGAAAATTCGCCAGATTGTATTCAAAATCAGGATCAGGAGTTTGAAATTCAAATTTCAAAGTGAGTTTGTCCGGAGCTGAAACACCTAGAGTTTCCAGACCCTTTTTGCCAGCAAAAATATCTTCCGCATTTTTAATTTTAAAAAGAAGATCCGCGCGGGGAGTGGCATTTTTAGGATTCAGAATTTTTTTATAGGTGCGAATAAAATCTTCAGAAGTCAGAGGCGAACCATCACTCCACACCAGATCTTTTTTAAGAGTGCAGATGAGGTTTTGTTTTTTATCGCGCTTACAGCCTGATCCTAAATCTGGAATAAGACCCTTGCTGTCGTCATAGCTAAAAATATTGCGATAAAGATTTCCTAAGATATAACTCGAAGAAGAAGTCCTCTGTTTGTTCGGATCAAGCCCGCCGGGTTCGTTAGACAGGTGAAGACGAAAAACCTTTTCCGCCGCAAAAGATTCCAAAGACAACAAAAGAAGAAACGCCAAGATGATTTTCATGGCTTTAAGCTTAACCAGAATTTACTGGAAACGAAATAAAAAAGGCCTCCGTGGGGAGGCCTTTTCGTAAGAACTACTTATCAAGTTCCATTTTCGCAATTGTTTGCAATTGCATGTTTGTCGTACCTTCGTAGATCTGACCGATCTTAGCGTCGCGCCAGAATTTTTCTACAGGGTATTCTTTAGTGAATCCGTTACCGCCGAACAAATCGATCGCTTTAGAAGTGATCTTTTCAGCAGCACGAGAAGCATAAAGTTTCGCCATAGCGGCAGCTTCGATGAAGTCTTGGCCAGCATCTTTGAGACGAGCGGCATTGTAAACCATCAAACGAGCTGCTTCTAATTCCGTACGCATTTCTGCCAATTGGAATTGAACACCTTGGAAGTGAGCGATTGGTTTTCCGAATTGCTCACGGCCTTTAACGTAGCCAAGTGCTGCTTCGTAAGCGCCTTGAGCGATACCGATCATTTGTGCGCCGATACCGATACGACCTTCGTTCAAAGTTTCGATCGCAATTTTATAACCTTTACCCACTTCGCCTAGAACGTTGGCTTTAGGCACTTCGCAGTTTTCAAAAAGAAGTTCGCAAGTAGAAGAAGCGCGGATACCCAACTTATCTTCTTTCTTACCTACTTTGAAACCTGGGAATGATTTTTCAACTACGAATGCTGTGATACCTTTGTAGCCTTTACCGTGGTCGATGTTGGCGAACACGATAAACACATTGGCTTCTTTACCGTTTGTGATCCAAAGTTTTGAACCGTTCAAAACCCATTTATCACCTTTATCTTCTGCTTTAAGTTTCAATGCGAAAGCATCAGAGCCAGAAGAGGATTCAGAAAGAGCGTAAGCGCCCACCCATTCAGTGGCCATTTTGCCCAAGTATTTTTCTTTTTGAGCTTCTGTTCCCCATTTAAGGAACGCGTTTGTCGTCAAAGTGTTTTGAACGTCAACAAGAACGGAAACGGAACCGTCAACGCGACCGATTTCTTCAACAGCCAAGCAAGCCATTGTGAAAGTCGAACCCGCTCCACCGTATTTTTCTGGAGTCTCGATACCCATCAAGCCCATTTCGAAAAGTTTCTTAACGATAGCAGGATCCATCTCTGCTTTTTCGTCCATGTGTGTCACATGAGGTTTGATTTCAGATTCAGCAAAAGCACGAACAGCATCGCGGAATGCGGCTTCGTCTTCAGATAGCATCGTCAAAGCTGGACGAGCGTTAGATACGTCAGACATGATTTTTTCCCTTCGATCGGGGAGTTTTTAAATCAACGTTTACCTAAACCCTCTGCTCAAACAGTCCTCGCGGACGCGCCCGTGGGGCTGCTGCTGCGGAACTCACGACGGGCTTAGGTAAACGTTGATTTAAAAACTCCCAGTCTTGTTAAAATAATTGCGATGAAAGTATATGGTTCAAAGAATTTATTCAAGGTCTTGGAAAGACGAGAGCTTTTCTCTTAACAAGCTGTGTTACACTGTTTGCACTTTATATAAGCAAGTGATTCGACATGCTAGACAAGAGTCTAGGTGTGCTTTAGCGTGAGGTGATATGGATTTCGTCGAGATTGGCGCCAAGATTGGCATTTATTTTATTCCGTTTCTTTTTGCACTCTGTTTCCATGAGTACGCTCACGGTTGGGTGGCGCGTCGTCGCGGTGACAACACGGCGGAGGTGATGGGACGTTTGACGATGAACCCTCTCGCGCACATGGATATGATCGGAACATTGATTCTTCCGATCGTTTCTATCGTGTTGGCGACACCGATCTTTTTTGGTTGGGCAAAACCAGTTCCGGTCAATACGCGCAATTTAAAAAATCCAAGAGTGGATATGTTTTGGATCGCGCTCGCGGGTCCTCTTTCAAATATTCTTTTGGCGATTATCGGTTCGATTTTGATCGCGGTTGTAGCAAAATATTTTATCGCTCTTAGTTATGCAGGCGGTTTGATTGAAATCCTTAAGACATTTATCATCACGAATTTGTTCTTAGCGGTGTTCAATATCTTGCCTCTTCATCCTTTGGATGGCGGAAAAGTTTTGGCGCGCTTTTTACCGGCACAGCTCAACTACAAATTAGAACAGAACGAACACATCACAAGCATGATTTTGATGGCTCTTGTTTTAACAGGAGCTTTGCGCGTTCTCGCAGTCCCTGTGATCTGGGGATATAACAATCTGGTGACCTTGGCTTTGGGAGGCTTTGGAATATGAGTTCTGAAGCTAACGGAGTCGTTCAAGCCCCTGCAAAAAAATTAAGAGTTATGTCCGGAATGCGCGTCACAGGGCGCCTGCATATCGGTCACTACTGGGGTGCTCTGCAAAATTGGGTGAAACTTCAAGACGAGTATGAATGCTTCTTTGGAGCGATGGACTGGCACGGGATGACCACGGCCTATAAATCTCCCAAAGAAATTGCTCCGTGGACGCGTGAGATGATTGCGGAATTCCTGGCGTGGGGAGTAGATCCAGAAAAAGTGACTTTGTTTATTCAAAGCCGCATTCCTGAGCATATTGAACTTTTCATGATCTTCGCAAATCTCACTCCAATGGGTTGGCTTGAACGTGTGAACACGTGGAAAGACGCCGTTGAAGAAATGAAGGCGAATGACACGCACAACTTGGGTCGCTTCGCGTATCCGGTTTTGCAAGCCGCCGATATCGCGATTTACCGTGCGCACAAAGTTCCGGTGGGAGCCGATCAGATTTCTCACTTGGAAATTTCTCGTGAAATCGTTCGTCGCTTTAATAACCTATACAAAGCAAAACTTCCGTAGATGAATCATCTCCTCACGGAAATTCCTCTGGTTCCAGGGCTTGACGGCAGAAAGATGTCGAAGTCTTATGGCAACACTTTGTATCTCACAGAGGATTCTGAAAAAGATCTGAAGAAAAAAGTAAATATGATGGTCACTGATCCAGCCCGCGTTCGTCGTGAGGATGTCGGTGAGCCAACAAAATGTTCTGTCTATGGCTATCACAAACTGTATTCTTCTGCGGAAGATCTACAGTGGGTGGAGGCTGGATGTCGCTCCGCAGGAATCGGTTGTGGGGACTGCAAAGGACGTTTGGCGGCGAATATCGAAAAGATTTCGTTAGAGCCTCGAGAAAAGAAAAAAGAGTTGTTGAATAATCCAGGTCGCCTTGATTCAATCATCGACGCTGGATGCGACAAAGCGCGCAAGGAAGCCCAAAAAACTTTGGAAATCGTGCGCTCAAGTATGAAATGGTAAGAGGGGACCATCTTTCATGAGTATTACAGTTCAGTTGCCTAAATTTGAAGGACCTCTGGGGCTTCTTCTTTACCTTATCCGTAAAGAAGAAATGGATATCATGGATATTAAAGTTCATGAGATCACCAAGCAGTACCTTGAATACATCAAGTTGATGAAAGAATTGGATCTGGAAGTAGCTGGCGAGTTTGTCGCTATGGCTTCGACATTGATTCAAATCAAATCCCGCATGCTTCTTCCTCAGTACGATGAAAACGGGGAAGTGATCGAGCAAGAAGATCCGCGCAAAGAACTTGTGCAAAAACTTCTTGAGTATCAAAAATATCAAGAAGCTTCAAAACTCCTTTATGACCGTCCTTTGGTGGGTCGTGATGTGTGGCTTCGCGGAACTCGCGAATCTTTGGATCAAAAAGAAGAAGAAATTATTCTTGAAGAGAACGCTTTGTTCTCTTTGATTTCGACATACAGAAAAATGCTTCGCTCGGTGAAAAAGAAAATTCACCAAGTGGCAGCGAAAGCTCAATCTATCTCTAGTCGTGTTCTGGAGATCAAAGATCGTTTGATCGTAGGTCAAAAAGTCACATTGATGGAACTTGTGAATGCGACGGAAGATCGCGCGCGCCAAGCTCTGATCACGTTCTTGTCTTTGCTTGAACTTGGTAAAATGGGTTTTGTCAGCCTTTATCAGTCTGAAGTTTATTCCGACATCTGGGTTGATACAAAAAAGCCAATTGAAACGGATGTTTTGTCTCGCGTGGAAGAATACGACTCTATGAGAGCGGACGAAGTCGCTGCCAAGATGATGGAAGAGTCTAAAAAGATTGATCCAACGGAAGATCTTCTGGCGGATGCGGCGGACGCCGGCAGAGCGGAGGGCCAGGGGCCCGAAGCTGAAGCAGAATTTGAATTCGCAGAATCTCCGCAAATGTCTATGAACCTTGATTTTGTCGAGGGGGACGGACAAGAGGTTTCTCTTGAAGAAGCCAGCCAAGACATCGCAAGCGATGAAGAAATCTTGGCGATGGAAAATGAATTATTTAAAGATGATGTTTCAGAAGTTTAGAGGAAATCATGGCTAGAAAACGCAAAAAAAACGAAGAAGTTCAGTCCGAAGTTGAAGTTCTAGCGGCGGAAGCCGGCAGAGCGGAATCGTCGAATGACGGTGTAACTGAAGTAGAAACCGACTTTGAAGCCTCTGAAGAATCTTCTGAAGAGATGTCCTCTGAATTAGACGGTATTGAGTCAGATGCCTCTGTCTTCCTCCAAGAGGAAGAAGAGTCCGAAGGTTTCTTGCCTGAAGCCAGTGAAGAAGACGTTGAAGAAATGGAAATGTCTTCTGAAGACGACGTGTCTGTGGAAGGCACGGAGCTTGATAATTTTGATTCCGCAGAAATTGAAGAAATTGAATTCGTTGAAGAAGAGCGCCTTGAAAGTATTGTTGAAAGCGTTCTTTTTGCCAGTGATCGTCCTGTAAGCTTGGCGTCTTTGAAACTTCTTTTCAAAGGCACAAACATTAAGGGCGATAAAATCCGCAGAGCTCTTGATCAATTGGCTGTAGAGTACGCCGGTGGACGCCGTGGTGTGACTTTGGAAGAAGTTCCAGGTGGCTATCAATTGCGCACGAAAATCGACAATATGGATTTCCTCAAGCGCACATTGAAAACTCGTCAGTTCAAACTTTCAGGTCCTGCTTTGGAAGTTCTTTCTATCGTGGCTTACAAACAACCGACTGTGAAAGCCGAAGTGGATGAAATCCGCGGTGTGGAATCAGGTCACTTGTTGCGTGCGTTGATGGAAAAGAACTTGGTTTCTTTCGAAGGAAAATCAGAGCTTCCAGGTCGTCCAATGCAATACGGTACGACTAAAAAGTTCCTAGAGATCTTTGGTTTAAGAAGTTTGAAAGAGCTTCCAACGTTGTCACAAATCGACGAACTTCTTCCAGAAGGTATCGACGAACAACAAGCCGAAGAAAAACCGACTTTGGCAACAATCACAGATTCAATGTCAGAAACTTTCGTAGGTTCTTACTCTCAAGGAGAAGAAGAGCTTATGAAGATTCAAGAACAGCTTGAAGATATCGCTACAACGACAAATTTCTTTGAAGAAGAAAAACGTCGTCAAGCTGAGAAGCGCGATCAAGACCGTGCGCAAACCATCCGTGATGCATTGGCCTTCGGTGAGCCGGTGTCGACTCGCGATGCAAACTGGTTGAAAAAATATGACGAAGCTTTGGCGGCAGGAACATCTCTTGTTGCGATTGCGGCCGAGAAAAAAGCGGCCTTCATGAAAAAACCAATGTCAGAAACTGACGGTTCCGTTGAAGAAGGTTCTTTAGAGGAATCTGAAATGATGATGGACGAAGTTTCTGAAGAAAATTCTATGGAAGAAATGGAATCCATGGAAATGGCTGAATCCGAAGAAGGGGACGAAGAATCTTCTGAAGAAATGATGGAAGCTGTTGAAGCTTTCGAAAACGATGAAGATTTGGATGAGGCTTCTGACGATCAACTTTTCGCAGATAGCGATGACGAGTCTTCTGAAGACGAAGAATTGCCGTTCCTAGGCGAAGCGGATGATATTGATGAAGAAGGCGAAGCCTCTGTTTAAGGCTCTGCTGAGCCTGTGGATAGTTTATAATATATTGACCATGTTGGTGATGCCCAATGTAGCTGCCTACTTTGGGCGGGTCACATCCCGATTCCTCACTCCGTATGCCAATACAGTGGGGCTCAACGCGAGCTGGAACTTTTTTTCTCCGGATCCGGCTCACACCATGTACATTCGCTACACCATTCGTTATCTCGATGCTGAAGGCAACGAGACCAAAGAATCTGTTGAAGGTTATTTTCCAAAAGAAAAAAACAAAGGCATTCCCGAGATGTCTCGTAAAAGAGAACTCTATGCCATGCGCTTTATGGTTATCGATCCGAAGCGTTTGCGTTTATTCTTAGGGCCATGGCTTTGTAAGCAATATCCAGGTTCTACTTCCATTGAAATGGAACACGTGATTGAGACGGTGCCACCATTGGATCAAGTGGTAACGCTGAAGGATGAATCTCTTAAAGATCTTTCTCAAGAACTTCAGTACATTCGCGAATTCTATTCTTGCGCCGGTGCCGAGAACGACGAGGTGGCGCTATGATAAAAAAGCTTTGGTCGACTTGGGATCAGTTCTGGTTTGCTCCGCAAAATCTTTTAGGTCTGGCATTTATGCGCGTTCTGCTCTGTGGAACGATGTTTTATATGTATGCCGTTCGTTTGATGAATCTGGACTATTATAACGACAATGGTTGGATGCCTCGCTCGATGGCTTTGGAGGCTTTGCCGGAGCTGTATCGTCCGTTATTTTTGTGGAGCTTTTGGCCGGATTCTTTAAATCTGGTGATGCATGTTCTTTTGGTCGTGCTTTTGCTTCTTTTAACTGTGGGCATCGGCGGCCGTTGGATTATGTGGATCGCCTGGATCATTGATATGGGCTTTATTCAGCGAAATTATTCGGTGAATTTTGGTGCGGATATTATCGCGGCCTTGTTTTTGTTCTATATGTCTTTTTCACAGTCATGCGAGCGTTTGAGTGTTTTAAATCTTCTTCGTAAGAAAACGGATTTTAAGTTTTCAGACACGTTGAGCTCCGTGATGATTCGCATGATGCAGGTGCAGATCTGTGTGATTTACGCATACACTGGTTGGGAAAAACTCAAAGGGGGAAGCTGGTGGGATGGCACCGCTCTTTGGAGTGTAATGGCGAACCCACAAATGACCACCATGGATTTTTCTTTCTTAAGAAGCGTTCCTTGGAGCATTCCAGTTATTGCTTATTTAACCATTATTTTTGAAATCTATTTCCCGGCGATGGTCGCTTGGCCTAAAACGCGCAACTTGTGGTTGTTATTAGGATTGTTCTTCCATGCGGGGATCGGGATCTTTATGGGGCTAGGACCTTTTGCGACGACGATGGTGTCGACGTATTTCCTGTTCTTAAACCCTCTCATTTTGGAACGTTTCGGCAGCAACTGGGGATGGTTGAAGCGTCTCAAAACTAGACCTTCTTAAAAACTCGTTTAGCTCTGCGGCTCCCTCATTTATTCTATAAGGGTGGGGGATCTATGAAATCTTCAGCGTTTAAACTTGCAGGAATCTCAAGTCTTCTTGTGTTGTTATCGGCGTGTCAGCCGATCAACGGCAATTCGCTTTTGACGGATCAAAAAGACGATCCTTCTGCCAACGCTTTAGATAAAGCTCCGAAGTCTGAAGAACTTTATTTGAAAGTTTTTAATCCCACCATTCAAGCCACAGGTTTAGATCGTGTTGAAGTCTCCGGTGAATGTTATCTTTCAACTTATCCGAAACATTCCATCATCGTTTTAAGATCTGGAGTGCAACTCAATGACTTCGTTGTAGATATCAATCCTACAACGGCAAATAACACCAATAGTGCTAGCTGTAAAAACGGCCGCTTTAATTTGGCTTTGAACACGGGACAATTGGCAGCGGGTGTGCACTCCCTTCGCTTTATCTTGCAAGCCTGGGATGCGAACAACTCCCTTGTGACGAACGACGCTCAAGGCGCTAGTAACGTAACTCTTTCTAAATAAGAGTTACGTTTTTTCTTTTTATTATTTCTTACAGATTTTAGCTTTTGGATTCACTTCGCAGATGGCCTCGCGAAGTTCTGCATTTTCTTTCTTTAAAGACGCAATCTCACGACTTTGTTTTTCCACCATGGTTTGTAACTTCGCAATTTGTGAGTCATTCAATCTGCAAATACCCGCAAGCTCTTTTGTCGATTCAATCAAAGGACCAATCAGCTTCGTGTAAGCGACAGACTTATATCCCTGACTGTCTGTTTTCACAGCTTCAGGGAATTGCGCTTCAACTTCTTGAGCGATGACTCCCATGTCCTTATCTTTCGGTAGATTCAGCTCAGGTCGCACATCCTGGCGCCAGTCAAAGGTGACACCACGAAGTTTCATAATTTTTTCTAAAGCTTGCGGAACGACCTCGACATGATTCTTCAGGCGTTTGTCAGAAAGGTTTTGATAAGCACTTGTACCGCCGGCGGTTCCATTCACCCATAAATTCAGACTGCTCGGGTTTGTGGAGGCATTGATAGCGACAAGACCACCCGCAGAGACAGTAAAGGCATTGGCCGAGGCCGTCGTAGGACCCGGGCGAATCCAATATTGAGAACCGTCAACGCCAACGTAAAATTTCTGACCTGTATCGCCTTCCTCGTATCCCATATAAGGAGCGGCAGAATTGTACAAAGATAAAGGAGCGAAGGCAGGGTTGGCGCCGCCCTTATTGAAAGTAACCCAACCATTTGTGTTGATATGAAAACGAGTTGCAGGGGCTGTTCCATCCCAAATAAAAAAGTCTTTTGTTCCATTCACCATCGAGTCTTGTCCGACTTCAAAGTCACCAAACAACATTGAGGCCCGTTGATCCGAGACTGTTCCAGTGGGAATAATATTGAGAAGACGACTTCCGGAAGTAGAGTTTGCCAGAGTTAAAAGATTTCCTGGATTGTTCGTGCCGATGCCGACTTTACCGTCGTGTGTGATGCGCATAAGTTGTTGAGAAGTCGTCGTGCCATTCGGCGTTGTATAGAAGGTGATATAATCACCTAAAGCCGTTGGTGATTGATTCTCGGAAGCCCAGATGACCATGCCTGGATTGGCATTATTAGTAATTCCGTTTTTCCCAAGAAACTGTGCAAGTAAATCGCCTGCCAGCGGGTGAGTCGGAGCTGCAATAGTTCCGCGAGTTCGCGTTCCGATAAAAGAACCACCGGAGTTAACAGACGCAGACGTTGAGGATTTGGCCCAGTAAGCAGCGTCTCCACCTTCATAGCTTGTGTTGACGGTTCCACCAATTTGTAAATTAATGTTTTGAGTTGCAGCCCAAGTGCCCTGTTGATCTGAAGCAATACCGATACGAAGAGCGCTGTCGGAAGCATTCGTTGCCGGGCCGATACCCCAGTAATTAGAACTTGTCCAGTTACCGACGTACTGCGCTTGTCCGGCGCTGCTTAAATAAGAACCGACGTAAATACCGAACTTGCTGGCCTGGGATCCATTCGGACCGACTTGCAAAAGATTGTTCGGGGAGCTCGCACCAATACCAAGTCTTCCTGTGCCGCCGTCCAATCGCATGCGTTCACTCACACTCGTACTACCGGAACTGATCGTGCTAAAAATTAAGTTTGTTCCTGATGTACCAGCGGTCCAGTTTTCAGAAGCTTGCGCGTAGATCTGTGCGCCTGTGGAATAACTGGATCCGCTTCTTAAGCCTTGGAAAAGGATTTGTCCAAGGTTGTCGCCGCTTGCAATGGCCGACGTGGAAATACTGCTTCCGCGAGCACTTTCAAAAATCAGATCTCCGCCGCCAGAAAAAGTTCCCGTGTAGTTCTTAATCATAATTCCAGGGGAGCGGGATGCCGTCGACGAGTTATTTAAAATCGTCAAGCCCCCAGAGCCATCTGCTTGGGAAATCGTGAGTAAATCAACAGGGACCACGGTTCCCATACCTACTTTTCCGGTAGTATCAATTGTGACCGCTATGGCATTGTTCGTCTTTAGTGATAGCGAGTTTGCATCGTTGGTTCCTAAAGTTGCTGCTCCGCCAAAAGAGTTTCCACCATTGGTAAAAAATCCAGCAGCCGTAAACGTTTGGCATCCGGGAACACCGCTTGCATTAAATGTGATAGTTTGTCCCACGCCACAAGTAAATGGAGTGTAAGCAGAACCTGTTCCATCTGAAGCAATCAGACGATTGGCTGTGATCGAGGTTGCACCTGTACCACCTTTTGTAACCGGAACAGCGGACGGGAAGTTTGCGGGGTCAGCGCTGATAGTTCCCGAAGACACCGCGATACCTGAACCTACTTGCACAACTCCTTTCGCAGAAGTCGTAGCATCGTTCACTGAAATTGCGGGCGTTGTGGTTCCTGTCGCGACAACAATCGGAAGAGTGCCCGTGACATTTGTTACGGTTCCCGTTGTTGGAGTGATCCACTTAAGACCACTGGTTTGCGTGGAATCAGCAGAAAGAACCTGGCCATTTGTTCCGACGGTTAGGCTCACATCATTTGTTCCATCATTTGAGATCAACGCGCCTTTAGTTGAAATCGGAGAAAGCGCATTAAAGGCTGCGATCGCTGTGTTTCCACCTGTGCCACCATTGGCAATCGGTAAAACACCTGTGACATCAGAAGTAAGATTAATTGCAGCACTATTGCTAGCAGCCGTTACACGGCCTTGAGCATCGACAGTGATATTAGCACGTGTATAAGAACCGGCAGTGACACCTGAATTCGGAAGACTTAATGTTACACTTCCAGAAGATCCACCACCAGTAAGTCCTGTTCCGGCTGTGACTCCCGTGATCGTGCCACCAGATCCGGTAGCAGAGGCCATCACGGACCAAGCGCCAGAGTTGTATTGATAAATTTTATTTGTGTCTGTCGCAAAATAAAGAGAACCCGCGGCAGGTGAGGCCGGTTTACTTGCATCAAGTCCTGTTTGCACCGAAGGGGTTCCTCCGGCATTCGTGACAAGTGAATCCGTAATACCGTAACCGGAAAGGGTCGTCGGTTTTCCCGTTGTGATTTTTGACCAATCTAAATTCGGAATATTTGCAACGGGAACAGTTCCACTTAGATCGCTGGCCGTTAAAGCAGAGTTCACAAATGCCGTTCCATTGTGTCTTAAGTACTGTCCTGTCGACGGAGTCGTAATCGTTAAAGTCGTTCCTTGAAGTTTAGCCACAGTGGCCGCTGCAGAATTAGGACCTGTTGCGGTAACGTCTCCAGTAAGTGCTGTGATGTAGTTACCAGCAGCTTGTTTGTTATTAAACGTATTCCAATCCGTTGAACTCAAATATCCATTGGTGGAAGTCGTGGCTTGAGAAATTGAAATCGTTGGCGTGGTCGCTCCCGAAGTTACACTGATAGGAGCCGTCCCGCTGACATTAGTCACGGTTCCACCGCCATTATTATCGGCAGCAGGGGACCACTTCGCTCCATCATACTTAAGAACTTGTCCTGTGGTCGGTATTGTTGAATCAACTGCAACGCCTTTGATTTTATTTACACTCACAGCGCCAATGCTTCCGCTCACGTCACCGGCAACAGAAACATTGATGGGCTGACAAAGAAATTTTCCGGCGACCGAACTCCAATAAGGAGTTTCATAATCAGCACAGTTTGCACTGGCTACGGCTGTATTAAAGGCTGTCGTCGTAAGGTATCCACTTAAAGTTGTTGAAAGATTGGTAACATCCGAAATCGCAATCGCAGAGTTCACCCACTGAGCGCTAGAGTATTTTAAAAACTGTCCATTGGCGGGAACGGCAATATTCAAATCCGTCCCTTGAATTTTTACAACAGATGGATTGGGATAAGCGCCGCTTAAATCACCACCCGCTATTCCCGTCGGAGTGCGGGCATCTGTAAAGCGGGAATCATTTCCGGCAGCCACGGTGTTTGCAGAAGTTCCTACGTTCAAAGTCAGTTGGGGAGTTGACGTGTTATTGATAATTGTTAAATAAGCATTTGCAGAAGTGACATTCGTTACAGTCCCACCGCTGGCGCCACTGACGGCATCACAGCTAAAGCTCGTTCCATCCCAGGATAAAAAAGTTCCAGATACGCAAGTGGGAAGAATTGTTTTCGCAACGAAATCATTTTCAGTTTTAGTTCCCAATTTTTCTGCAGCTAAAGAAAAGGCGGCGTAAGGAACGGAGCGGATTTCACTGGAGGGAGAAATCGCTTTCCAGCCCACACCATCGTGAAACTGCACTTTTAAAAGACGAATGTCTCCTTGTGTAGGAGTGTAAGTCGCTCCGCCATCACAGTTTTGCACCTTGGAGTTATTAAAAGAATCTAGAAGTGTATAAAGAGGATTGGATGGGTAAAGTTTTGTGCCGGAACCAATAGGTACATCAAACACACCACCGGAATTCATCATGTTCACAGTGTTTCTTTGCTCGCGATACAAAACGCAGTTTCCGTTGGGATTTGTGATTTCAAACAGGAAACTAACGTTATTGTATTCTAACGGAGTTCCGTCTGATTTTAAAATTCGTCCTTGATAGGTTAAAGAATTCGGTGAGGCAAAGACCTTCAATGACAAAAATAGAAGAAGAGCAAAGACATGATACGTTCCGTTTCTCATACCTATCTTATCGGTTTTTTAACAGGGTTTTGTGAGCTTCGCGGGTCTAGAATACGACAATCGTTGTTACTGGAGATTCCATATCTCATTTTGAGACACAAGGATTAAGGAATTGTGAGGTCTGTTGCTAGAGAATAAAGTTGAACTCATGTTTGAGTTTGTTTTTGGCGTCCTGATCCTTGCCTTCAAGAATTAAAGTGTCTTTAAGTTGCAGATCACGAATAAAAGTGGCGCGACGTTGAAGAGGAATTTCATTCCCCGTCACCGTCGAGAATGCCGAATTAAACGGTGTTTTTAATAAAAACTTTTCCTGATATTCCGGTGTTGTCAGAGTATCCAAAACTTCCAAAACTAATTTCTTCTGGTTGGAGTTGGCTGGAATCGCGGCTCCCCACATCAGAAGAGCTGAAAGCTGCGGAAAGGAATTTCCCTTAAACTCTTGAGTTAAAGAGGCTTCCATTGCGCCTTCTTTAGGAAGTTCTCTGGTAAGTTGATCTAGTTGCAAAGTCAGAATTTTCTTTTGCGCCACTTGATCCCAAAGACCTTGTTCTTTCCACACTTGAAAGTGCTTCAACAAAAGATCTTCATCGGCGAGTAAAAATAAAATCGGTTCTTTTTTGTTTTTAAGAAAGTCGGGGAAAGTTTCCTCTTGAGGAATTTTAATTCCTGTTTTCATCCAATAAAACGGCAGAAAATAAAATCCTTCTTGAGCTTTCCCGGTAAAATCAGAAGCCACTCTCTGTAAAAGTTCTTTGCGAGGACCTGAAATATCGGAGAGCAGATTTTGATGAACTAATGTGTTAGCCCAAAAGGAGGGAAGAAAGATCAAATCCGCAGAGGGACTGGCAACCGTATTAGCTAAAATTCCATCCCAATCACGAGTGATGGTGACTGAAAACTTCACATGAAGTTCGTCCTCTAGTTTTTCACGAAGTTCTTCAGGAAAAAAGATTTCATCCGTGGTCAGGACTTGGATTTTAGTTGGACTGATAAAGTAGCTTTTAGAAAGACCTTGGGGCAGAACTCCGTGAAGAAATCCTACCCCCATGCAAATTAAAAAGAAAAAAAACCAGAATATGAAGTTTTTCAATGGCGCTTAGAAAGTCTCGTCGAAAGCAACCGCACCGCTGATACCAGTTTGATAAGCGGAAACACGTCTTTCAAAGAAGTTAGCAAGTTCTTGCATATCTTGAAGCTCCATGAACGCAAATGGATTTTTCACGTTGTAGCGTGGAGCAATATTCAAGCTCTCAAGGCGTTGGTCTGCGCAATACTCAAGGTATTGGCGCATGTCTTTTGGAGACAAGCCTGCCACACCCAATTGAAGAACGTCATTCGCAAACTCCATCTCACACTCGATAGCGTCTTCAAGCATTTGCGTAACCATGTCTTCCATTTGAGAATTGAAAAGATCTGGTTCTTCACGGCGAGCCGTTTTGATCACTTCAATCGCAAAAGCCATGTGCATAGATTCGTCACGGAAAACCCAGTTTGTTCCAGACGCCAATCCTGCCAAAAGACCTTTTGAGCGTAAGAAGTACACGTAAGCAAATGCCGCATAGAAGAACAAACCTTCCACGCAAGTTGCAAAGCAGATCAAGTTCATCAAGAAACGACGACGATCTTCTTTTGTGTTTAGAACTTCAAGTTCGTTGATGGAATCAATCCATTTAAAGCAGAAATCCGCTTTCTTTTTGATGGAAGGAATGTTTTCAACGGCAGCGAAAGCTTCCGCTCTTTCGTCTGGATTTGGAATATAGTTATCCAAAAGAGTCAGATAGAATTGAACGTGCAAAGCTTCTTCGTAAAGCTGACGAGACAAGTACATACGACCTTCTGGAGAATTCACATGCTTGTAAAGGTTCAATACAAGATTGTTCCCAACAATAGAGTCACCTGTTGCAAAGAAAGCAACCAAGCGAGAGATCAAATGTTTCTCTGCCGGAGTCATTTTTGAGTGAAGGTCGACAAGGTCTGTAGAGAAGTCAACTTCGTCTACGGTCCATGTGTTCTTGATACCGTTTTTGTACATTTCGTAAAAAACAGGGTATTTCATTGGGCGCAAAGTTAAGTTAAAGCCTGGATCTAGAATCATAACGTACTCCATGTATGTGTGCTCCTAAAGGGAGCTGGTTCAGCCTGCGCGCCTAAGGCGCTTCGGCACTCCGCGGCCGGAGCCGCAGATTCAGTTCCGGCGTCCCGAAGGACGCCTTCACTCTTCGCGGCTACCGCCGCCTTATTGACAAGCTTCACAAGCCTCTGGGTTTTCCAGAGAACATGCGATGACTTCAGCGTCTGTGTAAGTCTTTTTAGGTGCTGCTTCTTGAGCAACGGGGGCTGCATCCATAGAATTCGCCGCTGCTGCTGAAAGGTCTGCTCCTGTAGAAGAAGACTTCACAGTTGTTTTTGCGATCTTCGTCGCTGGACGAGAACGCAAGTAATAAGTCGTTTTCACACCTTTTTTCCATGCATACATGTACATAGAAGAAACTTTACCGATAGTCGGGCTTTCCATGAACAAGTTCAAAGATTGAGCTTGGTCGATGTAAGCGCCACGATCAGCCGCCATGTCGATCAAGGACTTCATTGGGATTTCCCAAACTGTGCGGTACAACTCTTTCAATTGTGGAGGAATCGCCGCCACATCTTGGATAGAACCGTCTTGAAGTTTGATCTCATTGCGGATGTCTTCATTCCAAAGACCGATCGATTTCAACTCAGACACCAAGTATCTATTGATTTGCATGAACTCACCAGAAAGTGTTTCACGTTTAAACAAGTTAGATACTTGAGGCTCGATCGCTTCGTAGCAACCTACGATAGAAGCGATCGTCGCTGTTGGAGCAATTGCGATCATCAAAGAGTTGCGCAAACCGTGCTTTTTGATTTTCTCTTTCAAAGCGTTGAAGCGCTCTGGTTGAGAAGGAGTCACACCCCAAAGGTCGTATTGCAACAAACCTTTAGCGGCTTTTGTTTGCTCGTAAGCACCGTGAGGTCCGTATTTCTCAGCAAGTTCACAAGAAGTCACAAGAGCATTGTAGTAAATCTCTTCTTGGATTTTCGCAGACAAATCACGAGCCGCCGCTGAATCAAATGGAAGCTTCAATTGGAAGAACGCATCTTGAAGACCCATCACACCCAAACCCACTGGACGCCATTTGTGGTTAGAGTCCTGAGCTGTTTGAATAGGGTAGAAGTTGATATCCACAACGCGATCAAGGTACTTCACAGCTGTGCGAACGGATTTTGCAAGCTTTTCGAAGTTGAACTGACCGTTTTCAACGTGGCGACCCAAGTTCACAGAACCCAAGTTGCACACCGCTGTTTCTTTGTTTGAAGTCACTTCAAGGATTTCAGTACACAAGTTAGACAAGTGAATCACGTTGCCAGCTTCACCAGTTTGGTTGGCTTTCATGTTGGCAGCGTCTTTAAATGTCATCCAGCCGTTACCTGTTTGCGCCAAAGTTTTCATCATACGCGCATACAAGTCTTGAGCTTTGATTTGTTTTACATAAAGTTTTTTCGCTTCAGCTTCTTCGTAAGCTTTTTCGAATTCAGGACCGTAAGTGTCTACGAAATGAGGCACCACACGTGGGTCAAACAAAGACCACATGCCATTTGTCTCAACGCGCTTCATGAACAAGTCTGGAACCCAGTTTGCCAAGTTCAAGTTGTGAGTGCGTTTTGCTTCGTCACCTGTGTTGTCGCGAAGTTCAAGGAATTCCTCGATGTCCGCGTGCCATGTTTCAAGATAAACGCAGGCAGCACCTTTACGTTTTCCACCTTGGTTTACAGCGGCAACGGAAGAATCCATTGTCTTCAACCAAGGAATGATGCCGTTTGAGTGACCATTCGTTCCTTTGATCAAAGAACCACGGGAACGAACGCGAGAGTATGCAACACCGATACCGCCAGCGAATTTAGAAAGCAAAGCGATGTCTGTGTACTTATTGTAGATCGCTTGCAAATCGTCATCTGGAGAGTCCAAAAGATAGCAAGAAGACATCTGAGGACGAGTTGTTCCAGAGTTGAAAAGAGTCGGAGTTGAAGCCATGTAATCGTGAGAAGAAATCAAACGATAGAATTCGATAGCTTCTTCAACAGATTGAGCAAGACCGCAAGCCACACGCATAAAGAAGTATTGAGGCGTCTCAAACACCTGGCGTGACATTGGGTTTTTCAAAAGATAACGATCGTAAACAGTTCTCAAACCGAAGTATTCAAAACGGTCTGTGCGGTAAGGCTCAATCGCCGCGCAAAGAGCTGCTTTGTTCGCTTCTACGAATTTATAAGTCATCTCAGACAATAGACCTACAGAGTGACCGAAAGCCACAGAGTCCGCGAAAGATTGAATTTTCTGAGAACGAACTTCTTCATCAATATATGTAGAAAGAAGACGGGCTGCCAAACGAGAATATTCTGGCTCTTCACCGATCAGCAAAGAAGCTGTTTGAATACAAAGATTATCAAGCTCGTTTGTTGTCGCTCCATCATAAAGACCGCTGATCGCCTTTGTAGCTACACGAAGTGGATCCACTTGTGTCAGGCCTTGGCAGTTACGAGTCACGCGTTCAACGATCTTTGTTACGTCGACGGGCTCAAGTGTGCCATCTCTCTTTTTAACTCTCATGATGTGAGCTGTTGTTTCCAACATGGTGTATCCCCTCTGCCCCGTTCCATTTGGGCAAAAAAATCCCTGACCCGGATTTTTGCCCCTCGCAAAAATTCAGATCACGGTTCAATATATAAATGTAAGTATTGTTTGAGACTGAATCGCTAATCCTTAGCTGTTGGTCCAGAGTTGTAGCTCGTCAACCTCCCTTAAGTCTCACCCCTATATCTAGGGGTCTCTTGTGGGTGCCTCATCAATAAGGCGGGTATCGATCTCAATTCTGATCCTGTAATTCTTTCTTTGAAGTTGCAAGAATATTTTTTCAATTAACGCCAACTTTTTTGTGACGTTGCTCATCAATTAAGCAGATTCGGTGATCTGCTTGACTCAGTTCTAATGCAAACAAAATTGGCAAGAGTCTGTCATTTTACCTCGTAAAACCAAAGTCTAGCTTGAAAAGTCTGTCTAGGGCTGTTTTAAACGAGGAATTTCCTGTACTGATCTTACACGATCTTAAATTGTGCAGAAACTAAGCAAGGTCTGAGGCCAAAGGAATTGATTTTTTCTGCAGAACAGTTTGCGCAAGGACATCTTCTTCGCTCTGGGCGTGGAAATGTTGCGATTGATACGACTTTTGCGCGCGTAAATAATCAATAATGTACTGGTGTGTGCCCATTTTATCCTTCGTCCACTCTGGCGCGACCAATTCATCCCAACGAGAAGAGTAAGCCGCAAGCCTATGGAGAGCAAAACGGGGAGACAAATGCTGTAAGAAGAGTTCCACGCGATGAGCGTAGGTATCACGATCAATCGGCATGAACTCACCACGATGATACATCTCTTCCAGCGGAGTCTGTTTTAAGACGTGCAAGTTGTGAAGTTTTACATTGGTGATCGGAAGAGTGTTTACGATCTCAGCGGTCTTAATAATATGCTCATCCGTCTCGCCTGGATTTCCAAAGATCAGATGAATTCCTAAATCCACTTTCGTGTTAGAGGCAATCTTGTGAACGGCTTCAATGGAAGCTTCCGCGGTATGTCCTCGGCGCATGAATTTCAACTGATCATTAAAAAAACTCTGCACGCCCAGTTCAACAGCGACAAAAGATTTTTCGTGATACTCCTGCCACAAATCCAAAACTGCTTTCGACAAACAGTCAGGACGAGTTCCCACCGTGAAACCCTTCACCCAGGGATAAGAAAGAGCCACATCAAAGTTGTGACGAAGAGCCGACACTTTTGTGAACGTATTTGTGTAAGCTTGGAAGTAGATCAAAAAAGCTTTGGCCTTGTAGCGCGCACTGATTTTGGATTGATAGGTTTCAATCTGCGTGCGCAACTCCATGGAAAGGCTTTCGGCATTGGCGGCAGAGCCCCACACGTCGCAAAAAACGCAGGTCTGCATTCCTTTAAGACCGCGGCGGTTCGGACAATCATCGACTACAGAGACAGGGACCTTATAGACCTTTTCTCCGAAGAGCTTATTGTAGTGCTCACTAATTGTATGATAGGGAAGACCTAACCAACCTTTTTCCATTGGAAGCTTTGTACAAGTTTTTATCGCAGGAAGTCAATCAAATGAAGTTTTGGAAAGACATTGGATTTGAAATTGAGATCACGGGGGATCAAAGCCCGAGCTTGCGCCTCCTAGAATCCGTGGACCCCACGAAGGATCGCGGCGAATCCATGCATCATTCTGGCGGAGCTTGCGCTGAGACATTGTTGATCTATGGAAAACCCATCCACGATGTTCTTGAAAAAGTTCAGAATCCTCACTTTTTAATCGTGGGCCTGGGGCTTGGATATATAGAGATGACGATTGCCCGGGAAGCTCTGCTTTTAGGAAAAACGGCGAAAGAGGTCGGACTTATCACAAGTTATGAAAGTGTTCCTGAACTGCGCGAGTTTTTTTATCAATGGCTGCATGGAAAAACAGAGAACTTAAATCAGGAAGTCACAGAAACTTATGACGCTGTTGTGAGATCGGTCCTGCAAGGAACAGATATTAGTAAAGAATCACTTCAAGAATTTTTAAAGTATCACTTTCGATCTTTAGAGGACATTCAGCTCGCCCTATCGGTGGATGTCAAACTGACCTCAAAGTATCATTGCATCCTTTATGATGCTTTTAGTTCGAAAACATCTCCGTATCTTTGGGAGGAAGAATTCTTAGTGCAGCTGCTTCATGAAGGCAGTGCGGAACAAAGTGTGCTTTCGACGTATGCCTGCAAGGGAAGTTTGAAACGCGCTTTGCGCAGAGAAGGTTTTGAAGTTTTTGTTCGTGAGGGATTTCAAGGAAAACGAAATTCCACATTGGGCGCAAAGAATATTGCACTTAATTTGTAACATTCACTGCTGCAGAAAAGACTTGCTTAATTTTTTCAATAAACATCTACTTAGTTATGCAAATAAGTCGGTACGTTTTCGCAGCTTTGCTATGTCCTTTCTTTGCCTCTGCAAAGCCTTTGGTTCTTGCGACATTTCCTATTCCTTTGATGGTTGAGAATACGGAAAAAGGTCTTTTCATTAATCTCACAAAAGAAATCGCTAAGCGCAACAATCGGGACATCAGTATTGTTGTGTATCCCACTGGGAAGACTCTTTTGGCATTTAGTAATAATAAGGTAGACGGAATTTTTCCGGCACTGGACGTGTACATACCGAAGCTCTCTGTAAAAACGGCTCCCTTTTATTATAAAACCGACTATATCTTCTATAAAAAAGGCCGCCCGTTTAAAACTCTGAAAGACCTCGAAGGTCATAAGGTAGGACTGACATTCCGCTATCCTTATGTTCAAGAGCTTGTGCAGAACAAAAAAATCAATTTCGAGTTTGCCACGGATGATGTCCTAAATATGAAAAAATTGGGACGTGGAACGATTGATGCTTTCGTTGTAGAGCAAAGATCCGGAATAAAGGCCTTGCAGCTCAGTGGTGAAAAAGACATTGAGTTTGATAAGAACAAACCTCTTTCTCAGCAAGTCGTATTCTATGCCTTTCAAAATACCGAAGAGGGCAAAATGCTTGCAGAGGTTTTTTCTAAAACAATTGAAAGCATGAAAAAAGACGGCAGTCTCAGCCGTGTTTTGGCTGAGACTTAGTAAAAGATTTATTCGACGGTGCCTAAGCGAATTTCTGCATCAAGCACGATATAGAGCTGGGCACTTTCACCTAAACTCCACTGCAAATCATAAAGTTCGCTTTGACGAGGATACTGTTGAATCAAGTTCTGGATCACTTGTTGAGCTCGGACTTGCGCGGAACCTTGGAAAGATTTGTTCTGTTTGGCTTGGGGCTTTAAGGTCTCTGCACGAAAGTTCCAAAGATTTAATTGGAATTGTTCGTAAGGATGTAAAGTCGAACCGACTTTAGCAGAAATTTCCGCAAACTTTTCTTGGGCTTCGACGAGATCCTGATAGGCCATGTCTTTTTGCCCCTGCATGATCAAGCGGGCTGCGCGGTAAACTTTAATACGGGCCCACATGAAGTGATAAGGGAACTCGTAAACCTGGGATTCTTCCGCTGTGCGAGCCGCATTTTCTAAAAGACCCAAGGTTCTATCAATACCCGCAATTGTTTTACTGTCGTTTTCATTCGATAAGTAAGCACGGATGTAAGAACTCATCGAATCATACCAACGCGTTTTATTGGGATCTTCCCACGCTTTTGTTACGCCGATGATTTCAACAGGCGTATTTCCTTGAGATAATCTAAAGCCAACAAAGTGCGAACGATTCGTTGGATATGTCTCCGGCAGACTCATCCACCATTCTTGACGGCCAGGAACCATCACGTGTGTGGCTGCTGTATAGACCTTTGTTGTTGTGCGACCGAAGCTGCGCGGACCTACCAGTTCATCCTGGTGTCCTGAAAGACGATTGATCACCCATTGATAATCGATGTGTCCCCAGTCCTCTTGCAAAGTGCGCGAGACGTGAGCGAGGCGGGCTCTGGTTTCTAAAGTTTTATTCAAACTGTATTCATAGCCCTCTTGGCTTGTCGCATCACCTAAGAAGTGATTGCTCTGTCCTAAGAATTTATTTTTCGCACGGCGAGCGACGACAACGGTGTTTCCGCTTAACTCAATAGATGCGACTTCATCTGTTTTGGAATCTGAAATAAAAAACGTCCACGCACCAAAGCCTTTTCTTGTTTTAATCATAGAGATAGCCTCATCCAAAGTGCGGGCTTTCATAATGATTGAATGAAGAAGGTAAGGAGCAATGTCGGATGTTCCAGACTCATAGCGAATCTTGGTGCCTTCTGTTTGCAACTCGTGAAGACTTACGGAAAGTCCATAGTTATTAAATCCACTGATGCCACCGGCATAGTGCAGACCTGCAGAGCCTAAGCCTACAGAAGTAATTCCATTTTTTTGTCTATTGATCACGACCACTTGTTCAGGCTCATAGAAGCCCAGAAGACCGGTATCAAAATTTCTTCCGTGGACGAGGGCTCCATCCGTGGAGCTGCTGGCAGAGGCGCTAATCCCTGTGCATCCCATTTTAATAGAACGTAAGCCCTTTGCTAAAATCTTAAAGGGTTTTAAAAGTGAATGTCCGATAAAATAAGGTGCGCAAGAGGCGAATACTTGCATCTTTCCCTTGCGTGGATTTTCACTGAGCTGTCTTTGCATAGCATCTGTGAAAATTGAAAACTCAACCATATAATTGGTCTCTTCAAAAGTTTTCCAGTCAACAGGACTGCCGGCGTCCTTAAGACCTTTATAAAGATTCTGCAGACCTGATTTGAAATCGTCAGAGACACTCGCGCGATAGTTGTCCATCACGCATCTTTTAATAAGCATGACCTGTTCGCGCTCTTTACCACTCAATTCACCAAAGGCTTGATCTGCACGAGTTTGCACGCCTTTAAGAACGCCGTGCTCAATTTCATTGCGAAGAAAATAGCCATGATAGTAAGCCGTCTCTGCAAATCCGCCTTGCAGGTCCAGCACATGAATCGCTTTGCTGGTTCCCGGAGCCTGACAAATAAAATGTCTTTGCCCGTGGAGTTCTTGCTTAAGAAGGCAGTCAGCCCATGACAAAGAGGGAAGAAGTAAAAAAATAAAAATGATGTGTTTCATAATATCTCCAAAGACAGATAGACGGAAAAAGTAAGAAATCCAAAAGCCGCAACCATTTCGATTCTTCTAAGAACATTCTTCAAAGAACTCTGCAAAGAGCGAAGGGCCCAAAGAAGTGCAAAGAAAGTCACAAGGAATGCCATAAAATAAGCCATCACTCCGGCAAACAAAGAAAAATGCCGACTGTGGCTGATATTGACGAAAAGTCCTGCGTAAATAAAAACCAAATGGAAATTTGAAAGAGTTAAGAGAAGACTGCTTTTAAAGCCTTGCTGTTGTTGTTGTGAAGGCTTCACTTCCTGATCTTTGTCTTTCAGGGAAGGAAAAAGAATTTTCCCGGAATAAAGAACCAGAGAAGCGACAGTCAGTCCAGTTAAAAGTGTTTTAAGCCAAGTAAGCTGCAAAAGCGGACTTTGCAGTAAAAGCAAAGCCAAGGTGATATAAAAAATATCACCTAAAAGAAATCCCGCAATAGAATCCCAAGGCCAAGTGCGCTTGTTAATAAGACTGCGAATGATATTAAAACTCGCAGGACCCAAAGCAAAGGCGGAAAGAAATCCGACAAGGATCAACCACAAAATCATTGGAGAACCTCGTCTTGATCGAGGTGAGTGCGGATGAAATTTAAATACTCTTCCGCCGTTTCAAAAGTCGTTTTCATTTTGAACTGGCCACGGCTGCGGTTTTGTTCAAAGTATTTTTGCAGGTAATCTGCACTCATGATGGTCACTTGCGCAGGACCTAGAACTCCGACATCACGGCAGTCTTTGTAGTCGCCATTCAGTCTTTGCATTTCTTGCTCAAAAGCGTGAGCTAAAAGTTCCGTGTTCACTTCGCTGTGCGCGGGCACAAACAAAGTCCAAAGATAAGATGCTTTTCCGTCTTTCATTATCGGAGATAAAAAGAAATGGCGAAGATCCACGTTTGTGAGATTCTTTGTCGCCAAGTAGCAATCGAGGATCTCGTCATCACTCACTTTTTCTGCAGCTAAATTCATCCCTGTGCTTTTGCGGCCGACGAATTCAAATACCAAGTCACCCTGGTATTCTTCAAAGCAGATCACATCTTTCATGGAGTAATGAATAAATCCATTCGGCGCACCGATGTTTATGTAATATGCAACACCCATTTCAATTTCATGAAGACCTAAATTTTTCTTTTCACCAACAACGGGCGTAAAAGAGTAAAGAAGATCGGGATTTAAAATATACCGTTGACGGCCATTTTGATATTTCTCATAAGGAAGACCTATAGCGGCTTCTGTGGCTGCATAGACGCCATAATAATTCAATTCGTGGCCCACAAGACGGTTGATGCGCTCTTGGTATTGCTTAATGGGTGTCGCGGCATAAATAAAAACTTTAAGATGAGGCCAGATCTCATTGATATGTTGTTTTCCGGTTTTCTGTAAGATCGCCTCAAGGATACTGATGATATAAGTCGGAATTCCGCTGACGACTTGAATGTCTTGTTCTAAGGATTCTTTGATAAGCATATCAATTTTGCGGTCCCAATTGGAAATCGCCAATACTTCGCGGGAAGGAAAAGTATTTTTTGCCAAAGACTTTGGAACACGCGTGCTTAAGATTCCCGAAATATATCCAAATTTAATACCGTTTTGCGAGTACAAATAAGGATCGGAACCAAACGTCAGACGACCGACTTTAAGAAAATTAATGTCAGGTTCTAAAGCACTGAGTTTGCTCGCAATGCGTTTTTGGGACTTTAAGAACATCTGAATCATTCGCTCGTTATAAGGAACGCGTTTACTGTCCTTACCTGAAGTTCCTGATGAAAGACCGCAGTGTTCAACGCTGTCTTTAAATAAGATGTTCTTGTGTCCTGCTGCGATCATGTCAACATAAGGAGCATAGTCGTCATAACCATGCACAGGCACGTGGTTCACGAATTCTTCGTAAGTTTGTATGTGAGAAAGGCGAAGATCTTTGTGTAAACGGGTGCCTGAAAGATTTCGGCGCAGGCTTGCGTAGTTCTTTTCTTGCTTCGTTAAAAGATCGGCGCGCTTCACGCTCATATAGTTTGCATAGGTCTTTAAGTATTTTTGACCCAAGTTTTGTACGACAGAATCCATTGCGAACATAAAACTCTCCTTTGTTTTGATGAAGGTAATCTATTTGAGTTTAGGTCCTATGTCGCGGAATCGAGTTGACAGGAAAAGGGGAAATCTGTCGAAAACTCGATCTTCCATTGACACTTTTCCGGGGTTTTTGTCAAAATTGCGGTATGGCAACTCAGTCTAAAGAAGATATTTATTTTGCGGTCTGTAATGCGATTTTGAAGATGGAAGTTGCAAAAGGTCACTTGAAGTGGACCTTAACGGATATCTCCCGCGAATCTGGGATCACGCGATCGTTGATTTATTATTACTTCGGAAAAGAAAAGAAATCAGCCTTGCAAGAAGCTTACAAATTTGTGCTTTCAAATTTCTTTAATATTGAGCGCACAAAATCCATGGGAATCCGTGAACGTCTTAAAAAAGTTCTCGAAGACGTAAAAAAGATGCCTTATCTTTTCGTTCTTTATTATCTCGAAAGAAATACCGGCGGGGAGATTGGATTGATGATCCGCGAGGCTGAAGGCATGTTGCTGCAGGCTTTGAAAAAAGAATTCCCAAAGCTCAACGACAATCAAATCTTAGAAATCTATTTAAAAGAATTAGGAGCGATCACGTTCCAGCTTCCGCCGGAACGCGTGAAGGATCTTTTCGCAGATCATCTTTAGTCTTCAGCCAAAGCTTTCGGAGTAAAGCGGCTGGATTTTATATTTTGATCAATTTTCACCTGAGAAATGGTAATTTCGGTTCCGCGCTTGTTTTGCACGTTGCGGATTTTGATTTTTCCCGCGCGCCATTTTGTCGGGGATACCTTTTTGTAGCCTGTGATATCTAGAACTTTTAAAAGTTTTCCCTGCTTATCAAAACATTCCGCTTTTACGGGAAGGTAGTCACTCGCGGCAACGTAACTCACGATTTTGGAATAGTTCGCCGATGTGGAATTCACATCACTCTCAATCAAATAATATTTCTTCCCTTTGACTTCGATTTCTTTTTTTAAAGCGTTTTGCGCACCTTGCTCGTGGTTAAAATCGAAATCCTCAACACTGAGTTCAGAACCGAGAATGCCTCCTTGACCACTTTCTCCCGTCAACCTTCGTGTTTGTTTTGTAGATGGCAGATAAATCCACTTGTCTTCTTGTTCGCCTTTGAGAGTTGCAAGAAGGGCTGTGCCTTTAAGATCTTGCGGCTTTTGCATGCGCACCAAAAGATAATGTTCTTTTTTCTCGGGGCTCAATCTCCAAATGCGCATCTGACGATCCTTGCTTGAACCGTCGGCTTCAATGATTTTCATATTCACAACGAACTCTTCGTCATGAGAACGCAAGCGACTGCTCATTTCCTCACCAATTTTTTGTACGGAAGGAGCTGTTGTTGCTTCGGCCTGAACAAAGCGTGGTGCAAATGAAATCATAAGAACAAGAACAAATGAAGACGCTATAGCCATAACTTTCTCCTTTTTCCACGGTACTGAAGTCAAGAGCCACGGGCAACTTTTCAAGAGTGTTGGGAGAAGAATCAAATCTCCGACAAGACCAGCCAGCATCGACAAAAGCATGTAGAATCCAAAGATGCGATTCATGGCAAAATAAGAGGCCATAAACACTGAAAATCCTGCTAGCAAAGTCAGGCTTGATATCAGACAAGGATTTCCTTCGCGCCACAAAGTTTTTTCGATCTCAAGATTCTTTGATTTCGAAGACTTTTGAATCATGCGCAGTCTTTCCAAGAGATAAACTGTGTTGTTAAACGCTAGACCCAAAGCGATTGAAAAAATAATCGCCACGCTAGGTTTGATCGGCGTTTGCGAAATCGCAAGAAACCCTAAAAGAGCTGCCGGAGGAACTAAATTTGGAATGCAAGCCACCAGAGCCCAGCGCAAAGATCTAAAGACAATAATCAAAACAAGGCAAATAGCAGCCATGGATTGCCAGAAGCCAAAGATCAACTCATGTGAAAGTTCATTGTTCAAATGATGAATAGTGGAACCCATCCCGGTCACTTCCACTGTCATCTTCGGGAAACTGCTTTGCGTGATGGATTTAATATTCGCCACCAAAGAATGAAGCTCATTGGCTGGCAAATCACGCGTTCGCACGGAAACCCGTGTATTGGAGGAATCCGTATTTAAAAAGTTCTTTAAAGGACTGTTGCTGGAAAGCGAATACAAAAAGAAAATCTCAGCCGTTGAAGAACGGCTTGCCGGAAGACGGGAATGATGAAGATTGGCTGCGGCCACTAAATCCGGAAGGCCCACCACGCTGCCGACACCATTAAGCGCGCGAATATCACTTAAGAGTTGATCAAGCTTTGCCAAAAGCTTCGGATCATTCCACACGTCAGCAGCACCTTTAATTTCAATATCAACCGGAATCATGCCGCCAAGCTCTTTATCGATTGTCTCTGTTGATAAACGCACTTGATGGTTTGTCGGAAGATCATCAAAAAGGCGGGCAGACCACGAAAGGCTTTGGCCCTTTAAAGCTAAACCTGAACAGACAAGAATAATTAAGAAGGCCCACACGCCAGATCTTCTAAAAAGATACAAAGCCCAACGCGCCTTGCTCCACGCCCATTCGCGAGCGCGCGGTCCAGGCAGGAAGTGCAAAAGAGGAAAGAGAAGAGCCGTCGTTGCAATCCAACCAATGACAATAGCCATGGCTGCCGTTAAACCATAATCGCGAATCAAGGGCACTTTCACAGTGAGTAAAGCCAAGAATCCAATCATCGTTGTGGTTGAGGCAAAGAAGTTCGGGCCTAAAAGAGTTCTAAAAGTATAGTTCACCAACTGATGATGACTTAAGTGCGGTTGATTTTTTCTTTCTTCCGTAAACCTTAAAAGCGTATGAATACATAAAGACACCACATCCACGGTCGTTAGAATGGGAATCGTGCTTGAAAGAATCGAGAACGGATATCCCGCAAGGGCCATCACTGCAAGCACCATGATGTTCGCGCAAAGGATCACAATAAATGAAATGATCAGCGGCGACCAATTCGCAAAGATAAGTCCTAAGACTAAAAAGCACGCAATAAAACCCAGAACCACGAAGTTACGAATTTCGGTTTGCAAAAGAACGCCGACATCTGTTTGTACAGCGGGCGTACCACCGATTTCAACGTGAGAAAAAGGCACGGAGGCACTTGCTGTTACAGCCAAGTTCTGACGAAGATGCAAAAGTTCTTGGGTGTTCAGGGGCTTGATATTCACGATGACCGAAGCGGTTTTTCCGTCTTTAGAGATCAGTGTTGGAGAAATTAAAGGATTATTCAAAGTTTCAGATTGCCACTTTTCTGCTGGCAGGCTTTGTAAAAGGGGTCCAACACTTAGACCATGGTCACTATTTATTGCGCCTTGAACGGTTGCTAAACTCAGAGTGTTTTTCACTCCTGGGAAGTGCGCAAGAAGATCTGTGAGTCTTTCTAAGCTTTGAATTTTTTCTTTTTGAAACCAGGTCTCGCTCTCGGAAGGAATCTTTGCTGTAATGATGAACGGTTGCGAGTCAGAAAGCTGAAACAGCTGTCGTGTGTGTTCATCTCTCTTCAATAGCGGATTATCCTGAGGAAGAAACTGTTTTAAACTGTACTGCGTCTGTAGTTTTGGGAGAGCGAAAAGCCCTAGGACTGTAAGAACGAAAACTATAAGTAGTGAGGAAATGGAGATTCTTTTGACGGAATTTGGAAAATTCGAATTTTCAGTTTTCTTTTTCTTCATGCTCATGTCTTCTTTCGATTCTTATGGAACAAGATCCTTTAGAAATTTCTTCTCTCGCCGTATTCTTAAAACATGATGATGGGAACAATGATGAAAAAAACAATGATAACGACGAAAGGCCTATCGGCCGCGCTATTTACATTCTTTATATCTTCACACGGATTTTGTTTTTCGCAAATTAATTCAGAATTTGAATTGTCGCTACCTAGACAGTTTCAACAAAATATCATTGATAAAAAATGGGAAACGCTCATGAACAAAGAATTCCAGGGAAACTGGCAATTTCCTGATCAAGAGATTGTTTCTCAAGATGTCCCAGTAAGACTCAAACAACTTTCTTTAAAGATTAAAACGAATTTGCAAAAACCGTCTCTGAGCGACGGTCAAAGCCTGTTGGAGTTAACGTCTAAAAATATGCAGGCGGAACTGCACATGGGAGAAGTTTCCGTTGATCATATTGTCGAGCGCGAAGTGGGCGGCATTATCGGTCGCTTCCGCGTGCAGGCTCTCTGTAAAGACGTCGTTCTTAATTTAACACCGGGGAAAGGATCTTTCTCTGTCGTGATTGCTCCGTCTTTGGAAAACACACGCGCCGGAACAGAGGTGCAAGCCGTGAATCTTTCCTGGTTGCCGGGAAGTTGGACTTCGCAAGGAATTCAGTGTTCAGGTGTGGAAGGTTTTGCGGATCTTATCAAGCAAGAGATTAATAAGATCGCTAATGACTCAAAAAGTTTCGTTGAACCGCAAAAAGAATTACTAAAAAAATACGTGCAAGATTATCTCAAAGATATTCAAATTGATTTTTCCAAACCTCGTCAACTCATTGTCGCTCGTCCCGATTTGAGTATTCTGATGAAAGTAAATGAGTACAAAGATCTTGGAAATGACGGCGCTAAAATCAAAGGTATTTTGGAAATTCAATTTCAAAAATCTGCTGATGCCGGTCTCAAGGTTTTAACTTTAGATCCCAAGACCGAAGATGTTAAAACGGATCAGGCGCGCTTGCGTTTACCGCAGAGCTTTGTCAAAGAAGTCATGCGCAGAGCTTACTCTGCAAACTCCTGGTTGCATCAGGTCACATCAGACAAGCTTCCCGGTTTTTCTACTTTGATGAATTCCAGGTTTTCTCAGTGGTGGGTGTGGCCGGAACTGATGAACTTCTCAAAGTCAGCAAAGTTCCGCTTTGATGTGTACTCCAATAAAGACGTGGATATTCAGGGCTCGGGTCTGGAGTATAAAATGAAATCCACACTGCTGGCGAAAATGAACGCTCCGAAGAGTGGAAATTATATTCCATTTATGAATTTTTCTATTCCGTTAAACTCAACGGTGCGACTCAAAGTGGAAAACGGAAAAGCACAAGCCACGTTTGTCGATCCAATTATGGGACTGACACCGCAATGGGATTCCAGCTACCTAAATAAATATGGAGCCAATAGAAAATTCTCTTCAGGAACCATTCGTGACCGTATCGTAGGTTCTCTTTGGGGGCAGACGGTGAGTGTAGCTGTTCCGAGTATTCCCTTAAGCGATGATCTTTCTTTAAAGATCAAGAAGGTGCTTGCACCTGCTAATCAGGATATCGTTCTGCAGTTGTCTCCTTAAAAGGATCTTGAAACCGACAGAGTGTACGAGTCATTCTTCTCGTACACTCCAAGCGGTGTATCGCTAGGGCCTTGAATAAGGCTTGCTGTGAGGGAGACAAGCCATGCATCAAAGAAGCGGCGACCTAACGTCACTTCCTCGTAATTGCTTCCGTGAATTTGATCATAAAGACCTAAAAGAGAAAAATTCCAAACTTCTTTCCAGGTCATTCTTCCCCCCAACATCCAAGCGCGACGAAATATTTCTGTGTAAGAAAGGTTCGAGTCGTTTTCCCTTTCAGAAGAAATAAAAGAATGCTGAAGAATCGCGATTAAAACCGCATCAGAGCCAATGTTGAATGTCTTCTCGAATCCCAAAACATTTTCGTGGGTCCAACCAGGAAGGTTTTTATCATCGCCAAGACTTTGCGTGTAAGCGGTCGCATATTTAAATAAAAAATCCCATTGATTGCTCACAAAAGTAAATCCACCCTGACGGATGCGATAATTTTTGGTGTTAAGAACCACATCAGGATCGACCTGCACCACCGTCTTTGGCGAAACTTGCACAATCGTACCGGTCACCATGGGTTGAACTAAAGGAAAGGACGCCACGCCTTCGAAATACGTTAAGCCCAAATCAATAAAGCTGCCACGTCTTTGGATGCGAAGGGCGGCATTGTTATCCAGCGCATGATCCAAATCCTGTCGTGAGGTGTAGCTGTAACGTAATGTTTTTGGTAAAAGTAAAACAATATCGTTATCCGGAGTTTCAGGAACAAACACCTCGCGAGGCAACCAGCGGCTTTGCGGCCCCGGCATTGTAGATCCCCGATTTTTGGGAATATAGACGGCTTCTAAATCCCAATTATCGAAAGTGTGAGCATAAACCAAAGAAGTTGCTCCTAATTTGCGACTGTGAAGGGGATCAAAATACTGTCTGGAATTGATCACATCCAGCGGATTGTATCCGTCAGTGACTCCCCAGGTGAAAATATTATTCCCAGCTTTGATCGAAAAGCTTTCCGTCTGATAGCGAATGTAGGCTTCGCTGAGATCAAAAAAATATTTTTCTTCATCGGATTTATTGTTGGGATCAGCAATAAAAGTGGGCTTTAAATAAAAACGAAAAAAATCTTTGTATTTCCAGTCGTAAATGGGGTCAAGTTCCAGTTTATAGAACTCTTGATTGGTGTCCTCGCCATACACTTCAGGAAAATACGTGACATCCAACTTTGTGTCCAAGTGCAAACTCCACTCGGTATTGGAGCGGGCAGCCAGAGCGTTCGCACTTAAAAGTAAAAATAAAACAAAGAGGATTTTTCTCATGCCCTTAAGAACACCATACCCTGATTTAGAACACCACACGAACTTACGTGTGAAATATCATTAAGTGGTGGCAAATTTATTCACGTACTCGATGATGGAGCTTTTAAACTCTGTAGGAAGTCCCACAAAACGAAGACCTGCATAGCCATCATTTCCCACATAGACGACTTCGCAAGTGGCTGTGATGGTGACAAATAAATTCGGACTTGTCAGAGTCGACTCAAAACGTTCACCAATTTGCAGATTGCGCGCATCATTCACGCCCAAACCGCCTTCGCTGATGGAAATCACGCGGCAAGTGAAGTCGCCTTTTTCGCTTTCACATTTCAATGTTCCCACAATCGGGACGCGAGGGTGAGAACGGCGACTAATGCCTAAATCTTCCACGACACGGGGAATGGCGTAAACCTCTCTCCAGGAAGAACTGCCTTCGGGAAGAAGGTCCACCGCAGAATAATCTTTCAGTGTTTTAAGATGAGCAATCAAATCTGAATACTTCATCGGGCTTTTTTCCTGGCCCTCAATGCGGATTTTCCAAATACCTTGAGATTCCGGTGACGGCGGCGTGATTTGGAACGCTTCTTTAAGAGATTGTCTCCAGCGTGAGGGAGTCATCCATTCAGATTGACCACGGCCCCAGATCTGCGGTTCCTTTGCAGAACTTAAACGTGCTTCGATCTCTTCATGATCGTAAGGTCCCGTTACCTGACCTTCACTGAGAATAAACCAAATCTTTGGATGCGCCACGAACGTGCTCCTCGCAGTTGACTCTTGTGTTTTATTACAGCGAAAGGTATATCACTTTGTCTAGGAGAATTAATTCATGAAGTACATTATCGCTGGAACAGATCGTCCTGACTCGAATACTTTGAAAGTTTCAAAATACATCCAAGCCATCTACAAAAACTTGGGTGAAGATGTCGAGATCATGGATCTTAAAGTGATGAAAAAAGATCTTCACGATGACATGCAATACGGAAAAACCAGCGAAAATTTAAAACCTTATCTGGAAAAAATCGCAAAAAGCGAAGGTTTGATTGTTGTTTGTCCTGAGTACAATGGCTCTATGCCGGGTGTTCTTAAATACTTTATCGATCACTGGCGTTATCCAGAATCTTTTGAGTTCCGTCCGGTATGCTTTGTAGGTCTTGGCGGAATGTTTGGAGCTTTACGTCCGGTGGAACATCTGCAACAAGTTTTCGGATACAGAAATTCCTTTATCTATCCAGAACGTGTTTTCATTATGAATGTGCATAAAGTTTTAAGTGCTGACGGGCAAGTGCAGGACGACATGATTAAGCAGCTTTTGGTTAAACAAGCCGAAGGCTTCCAAAAGTTCACACAGGCTTTGAGTTCATTTAAGATCGATGCAAACGCGGTTATCGAGCAAAAGAAGCAGCAGTCGGCTCGCGGTTAACCATCTTATCGTGAACGCGGCCCTCGAAGTAAATTAATCCTAGGATTAAGAGGGCTGCTAGTAACCATTTAGAACGAAATATCGGTGTCATAGTAGTTCTATGATCTCAAACCGCTCAAAATGAAGGCAACTAAACTTCTTGTAATGAGGGATTATGCGTCATTTTTAATGAGCACCTACTGACAAGCGTCTGGTTCCGCTCTAGACTCAGGACTTATTGCGAAATTTTAGACGGGGTTTGTAGCATCGAAAATCCGGGCCATAATAAGAATGCAAATATTTTAATGCTCTCATTGGGAGCTTTGGGTGTGGTCTTTGGGGACATCGGAACCAGTCCTCTTTACGCTCTTCGCGAGTGTTTTGGTGAATACGGTCTAGCGCCCACGCCAGAAAACGTGATCGGCATTCTTTCTTTAATTTTCTGGACACTCATCACTGTGATTTGCATTAAGTACATGGCTTTCGTCATGAGAGCAGACAATAAAGGCGAGGGAGGAATTCTCTCGTTAATGGCTCTCGCTGTTCGCAGTCAGCACAACAAAGATGTGACTCACCGTCGTTGGATTATGACGATTCTGGGACTTTTCGGGGCGGCTCTTTTATACGGAGACGGAATTATCACGCCGGCCGTTTCAGTTCTTTCCGCGATGGAAGGTCTTTCCCTGGTTGCTCCTAATTTAGAAACCTTCGTCATTCCATTAACAATCTTCGTGATGAACGCTCTTTTTTTGATGCAGAAGTATGGAACAGGTCGCATCGGTGTGATCTTTGGTCCCATACTTCTTATATGGTTTGTGGCTTTGGGGGCTTTAGGTATCAACGGGATGTCTGAGAACCTGCACATCTTTGAAGCTCTTCTTCCACATCACGCATTTGAGTTTTTCTTCCGCAATGGCTGGCATGGATTTATTGTTCTGGGTTCTGTATTCCTCGTTGTTACCGGTGGCGAAGCTCTTTACGCCGACATGGGACACTTTGGAAAAAGACCGATTCGTTTGGCGTGGTTTACCGTCGCACTTCCTGCCTTAACGCTCAACTATTTCGGTCAAGGTGCTTTGTTATTAAATCACCCAGATGCAGTTTCAAATCCGTTTTATTTGTTAGCTCCCAAGTGGGCACTTCTTCCGATGGTGATCTTAGCAACGTTGGCGACTGTGATTGCGTCACAGGCTTTGATCTCGGGCGTGTTTTCAATCACGCGCCAGGCAATTCAATTGGGTTTCTGTCCACGTATTTCAATCATTCATACCTCAAGTCAAGAGATCGGTCAGATCTATGTGCCTGCGGTGAATTGGGCTCTTTTTGCCGGTGTCATCTGGTTGGTGTTAACGTTTAAAACTTCCAGCAACTTGGCAGCAGCATACGGTATTGCAGTCACAGGAACGATGGTTATCACGACGGTTCTTGCTTACGAGGTCGCGCGACAAAAATGGAATTGGAGTCTTTTAAAAGCTTCTTCCATCTTTGGTGCATTCTTGATTATGGATCTTGCTTTCTTCGGGGCCAATGCCCGTAAGATTTCTCACGGCGGATGGGTGCCTCTTGTTATTGGAGCTGTGATTTATCTTTTGATGACCACTTGGCAAAAAGGTCGTCAGGTTTTGTTCCGTCGTCTGAAAGAGCGCTCGATGCCGATTGAAGAGTTTTGTCAGAAAATTCTACGCGAACCACCATTGCGTGCTCCTGGTACGGCGATCTACATGACCGGAGATCCTTGGGGTGTGCCAGTCCCGTTGTTGCACAATTTGAAACACAACAAGGTTCTGCATCAGCGTGTAGCGATTCTGACTATTCAAACGCGCGAAGTTCCTTTTGTGACTAAAAAAGATCGCATCTCCATTCAAGAAGTCATTCCAAATATGTACCGCATCCTGGCGTACTATGGATTTATGGAGACGCCAAAGATGAAACACATCCTTGAGGCGTGCCGACAAAAAGATATTAATTTTAACGTGAGTGATACGACTTTTGTTTTGGGGCGCGAGACAATCATCGCGGATAAAGGCCCAAACAACAGTGATGAGCCCGGAATGTCGCATTGGCGTGAACGTCTTTTTGCCGTGATGTCGAAGAATGCGCAAAGACCAACGGCGTTCTTCCGCATTCCTCCAAATCAAGTGATTGAAGTGGGTATTCAAGTAGAAATCTAAGTCGTCAAAAGGCGAGTGATATTGTCTTTTGATCGCATGGCATCTTCAAAGCCAAGCTCAATCAGTTGCCCGCAATAGGCCGGATCAAATAAAAGAAAACTGGCGACTTCGGTGGTCTCTTGAAGAGATCCAAAACCGCGTAAAAGATAACGAATCATTCCCGGTAAATGTCGCACATGGTGAGACGCAATTTCTGCGATATCCCGTGATGGTGAAATCCATAAATATTCAATAGGGCGAACTGAAAGGTTGCGTCTCTCATTTTCCGAGAGCTTCGCAATATTCGCATTGATACGATCCAGTCTTTCAATATCAATCTCAAGACCGTCCATCATCAGAGCGTGTAAAAGCACGCTCACAACGCGTCCTACGGACGGAGGCTTGTTCTCATTGAGATGACGAGAAGCAAAGCAGACGTCTTGCCGTTTTCGAACTCCGATGGCGATAAGCTTGTCCGCTCCCATGAAAATCGCGGGACCACAAGGGGATTGATTGCGGATGCTGCCGTCGCCAAAATGACGTTCGTCAATTTGAATAGGCGGAAACAACAATGGAATCGCCGCAGAAGCAAGTACATGATCAATCTTGATATCGCTTCTTTCAGATTGTCTCCGCACTCTTTGCCACATCGGAATTTCACTTCCCCCCTGAATAAAAGTCACCGTGGAAGTTGAGAAATATTCCAACGCTGAAACGGCGACAGCTTTGAATTTTCCGTCCTGAATATTTTTTTGAATATTTTCAAAATGACAATTATCGTGAATAAGTTTTTTAAGAGGACTCGGATCTAAAAGAGATTTTCGGGGCGTGGGCTTCACCAGTCCCCCCAAAGAAAGATCCGCGATCCATTGCAAGCCACCCACAGAAAGTGAAACCGGATCTGTGATGTAAACTTGCTCGGAGTTAACACGACTCCAAAGATCCGCAAGTTTTTTACTGCCGTCTGCGATATGAGAACCTTCCGTTGCAGTGAGCATCGCTATATTAATAGCGCCGGCACTGATTCCCGTATAGTACGTAAAAGGATGAGCCAATCCTAATTCATCACAGATATCTGCAATAGCGACCATCGCGCCCGCTTGATAAGCCGCACGCGCTCCGCCGCCGGATAAGACAAGGCTTAGGGACGACATCGTTTCACCCCCTGTTAAAACACTATTACGCTCGCGTTCTTTTTAACAGTGATTTCTAGACTTGTAGAAAAATACAAAGGGGAGATAATGAAGATGAAACGAAGCCACAATAATCATTCACTCGATTATTGATTCCATTGAAGGAAAACCTGCTTCGTCAAAGGGAGCCCGAGCGGCTCTCTTCTATTTTGTCTTCCTTCTTTACCGAGGGTCTTCGTTGCTTCCAAACATAGTTATGGCTTTACCTGCTGCGTGAGACACGCGCATCCTGCGCTCTGCCGGCCTTGGATACCGCATCCTGCGGGGCCGGAGGTCTCACTCCGCAGGTAAAGCCATAACTATGTTTGGAAGATGACGTCCATCGTAAGAAGGGAGACACAAAAGAGCTTTCGCCTTTTGTTTTGGTGTGATGTGGGGTTTGGGCTTGATGATGGTTTCTTATTGTTTCGTTTGGTCTTGTTCCTGATTCGTAAATTGTGGGTTGTTTGTGAGATTGTTTTTAGCTTTTTAATTGCTTTGGTCTTGGTGATGAAAACTTTTTGAGAGTGGTTTATGGATCTTAGTTTAATTCTTTTTGTCAAAAGTTGATCTTGTTAATCAATTAGGAAATAGTTTGTTTGTTCACAGAGATAACTTTGAAGGAGAGTTTTACTATGATGAAGTTTGTTTTGGGTGCTCTTGTTTTTGTGGTGGCCGGTGCCGTTCATGCTGCTGATGTTTATAAGATTGATGCTAAGGCTAGTTCTGTGGCTTGGAAGGGGTCTAAGAAGATGGGGAGTTCTCATCATGGTGGGATCTCTGTTAAGGATGGGGATGTTACTTTCAATAAGGGGCAGCTGACTGGTGGTAGTGTTGTTATTGATATGACTACTGTTACTAATGATGATTTGAAAGACAGTCCTGAGTATCAGAAAAAACTTGTTGGTCACCTTTCTAGTGATGATTTCTTTAGCGTCACAAAATTCCCTACGGCTTCTTTTAAGATCACTAATGTGACTGCGAAGTCTAAAACAGAAGCTGTTGTAAAAGGTGAATTGACGATGATTGGTAAAACAAATCCTATCGAATTCCCTGTGAAGTTTTCTGTTGATAAAGGTGTTGCCACTGGTGAAGCTCTTGTGAAAATTGATCGTACGAAGTGGGGTCTTAAATATGGTTCTGGCAACTTCTTTAAAGAGCTTGCTGGTGATAAGATCATCAACGATGAGTTTGAATTGAATTTGAAACTTGTTGCTAAGAAATAGTTTTTTCTTTCAATGAAAACGAAAAGGCGCTGATTTCCGGCGCCTTTTTTATTTTGTGTATCTGTTTTCTCTCTTAGAACTAATGTCGAAAGTCTGTTCGAACTTTTCCAAAAAATGTCTTTTTTCTTTGTTATCTCTTTAAACAGGTTTGTATCAAAATGAGATTCAGCTGTGGTCTCAAGTGCTTAACGGGGCTTCTTCTGTGGCGAAGGGTTTGCATTTCACTCAGTTGAATGAGGAGTGCCCTATGAAAAACTTTAAATTCTTATTTATCGCTCTGCTTGCTACCGCAGCTATGACAATGAGTGCTTGTGCTAAAAAGGACTCCGAATTTGCGGCTCGCTATGCGAAAAATAAACTGGGCGCCAGTGTTGCCGACGGTCCAAAGACTCAAGAGGCCGGTGAACGTGCGGAAGCTCAAGGTCTTTTGGCCGACGTTGTGGATATTCAAAGATACTTCACTCCTGAAGGACAACCAGGTCCCCGCGTAGTGATGGCAAAGATTCTTATTAATAATCAAGAGATGCCCGTGACAACTCACCACTGGGGAACTGAGACTGTTGAAGGACGCGTTGATGTCGCGGGATTCACGGTTGTGTTTCATGCGATGTGCGGAACTGTAGACTGCCAACCTTATTATGCTTCTATGGAAATTTATAAGAACAACCAAATGGTCATCCAAGAAGGCGTAAGAAAATACTTCGATGAACGAGCGGCTGATGGAGATCGCTATCAATGGTTCACTCCAGAAAAAGCTCTACCATTGATGGGTTCAGACTCCATGGATCCACGCGGTATGGTGGGGTTCTTGAACTCCAGCGGGAATTCGACAAGCTCTGAAATCAAATAAGTGGATTAAATTTTATAACTGACGGGAAGGAGAGTTGCGTTGACTCTCCTTTTCTTTTTTTATTTCTTCATCTAAAACTTCTGCCAGATGGGTATGACGTGTCTTCACAAGTTTATCAACTTTGACTAAATAGCTCGCCAAGTGATGAAAGAGCTTTTCGATTTCCGCATCCGTTTCTAGACGTCCTTCCTCTTCTTTGATTTCTTCAATCAGGCGATCGACGATAAAGAGAGCCGCATTTAATGAAACCCCCACATCATGAAGAAAATCGCGCTCCTGATAAAGCTGACTGTGCGGGTCAATCATAAGGACCTCCTCAAAACAGTATTCGGAGACCTCAGAATCAGTGCAACTTGTAGATTTGCACGTCCGGAAGCCGGCCGGAGAAGGTGAATAATTTTCATCAGCGATTGTGATTTCCACAGAACAACTTCTTTGTCCCATATGTCCGCATTGAAATAAATGACGCCAAAACGCCTTTAAATCGAATATAACCGCAACACATTTTAGGATTTCGTTAAGAAATGGTGTTGAAACGGGACCAAAGTCATGGCACCTTACTTGCTCATTAGGGATCGGTGGCTCCAAATTGGGACCAAGTTGACCCTTTTCGGAACTGAAGGTATTCAGGTCTCCGAAATGACGGCACGTATTTGATTTTGAATTGAAGAAACTTAAATAGTTTAAGGAAAACATAAATAAATAACCACGAAGGAAAGGGAAACCAGTGAAAAAACAAGTTCTAATGTCACTGATTTTGGCGGGATCAATGGTTACTGTAGCGGCTCACGCTGAAGAGCAAGCTCAAAACCAAAGCTCAAACACAAGCACTATTAAAGTGACTGATGTTCAAAACAAAGATGAGCAAAGAAAAGACATCGACGAAGAGATCACAAATGCTCGTATGAGAGCACAATTGGGTTCTAAGTCTAAATGGTCTTTCAAATCTGCTCTTGCTTACAACGGTGGATCTGTTCAAAAACCATTCGAAAGAATCCGTCCTAACTACCGTGCCTCTGCTTCTGCAGAAGCTTTGACAACTCTTTCTGGTTCTATCGGTATCAACTACCGTATGAATGACAGAGACAGCCTTTCTTTGAGCACTGGTGTTGCGATGAGAAATCCATTCCACGATGAAACTGGTCGTTCTGACTTTGCGGATCCTCGTAAAGCTAAAGCTGGTAAAAAGGTTGACCGTTACTACGTAAGCAACCCATCTGTTGACTGGAGCCGCGCTTATAAAGCTGCTGGTCTTCAAATGATCAGCTCTGCTGGTTACACTCACGTGACTGACCCAGATTCAATCCAAAACACAGCAGCTCTTGGCTCTATCAGCTTGGATCAAACTGTTTTGGCTGACTTCGGTACTTCTAACTGGTCCGGTGGTTTGGCGTTCTCTTTCTACTACTCACTTTACAGCGCTGATACTCCAGATATCGGTGTTCAAAACGGTTGGCAGCAAGATGACTACGGCTATGGTATCTACCCATTTGCTGAGTACTCTTTCAACGACACATACTCTTTCAGAACTGTATTCGGTTACTTCGAAGCTGTTCACTACAAAGATGGTCAACCAGGTGCATTGCCAGCTGGTCAAGTTGAGTCACAAACTCCTTACCAATCTATGGGCGTAGGTATCTCTGTAACTCGTGACATCTACTTGTATCCAAACATCCAGTTCACTCCGCTTGATATCAGAGCTGACAGAACAAACGTTGCATTGTCTACAAACATCAACTTGTTCTAATCTGCAGATACAAATGCAAATTCAAAAACCCACAGTCAAAAGCTGTGGGTTTTTTGTTTTCTGGCTTTCGCCCTCAATTCTCGGTCTGCGCGAACAAATCCCTTCTTAGAATTTTTTATTTTTCTTACAAACATCTATTCATTTATTTACTGTCCTTATTAAAACTCTTATAAACTAGCAAAAGTTTGGAGTTCAGAATGAAGATGTTGTGCTTTTTGGCGCTTATTTTTCCGTCACTTGTTTTCGCTAAAGACCTTCCCGATGCAATCTTGGGAGAAGAAACAATCCAGGTTGCTGCAAAAGTAAACGGGAGTACTAAAAGAAACATACTAAGTGGAGGAGTTCCCGGTAGCAGGCTCAAGGGAAAAGTTTGGGCTAATGGGGCTGGTGCTTATGGTGAGGCGCCATCTGGGTTTTATGTTAGTGATTCTGAATGTAAAAGTGGAGATAAGAAGCAAAATATCTCTGAGATTCCATGTACCCTAGGTTTATCGTGGAATTTTAGTGCCCCAGGGACTTATAGAGCAGAAGTTTACGTATATATTCAATCAGAAGGTGGCCCCGAAGATTTGTGGACCGGGGACAATATTCGTGTGCGTAAGACATTTATCTTTGTTGTTGGTGGCGGTGGGAACACGGGTCCCCAACCACAACCATCACCGATCCCGCCGAGTATACCAAATCCTGTTCCTCCAAATCCCAACAAACCCTTTCCAATCTCAAGTAACTATCCAGGGCAGTGCAGTCCAGGTGTCATCAGTGATCGTCTGTCTGGATTCTCTGTCATTAATCTTTCAACACGTACATTCACTGAAGAAATACCGATTCCGGGTGCTCCTTTTACTTTAGTTTATAATAGCAGCCATTATATTTCTGGTGGTCCAGTATTTCCTCCCGACCATGTTGTAGGAGGTTGGGTTTATTCGTTAGATAGTTTTTACGATCGAAGAAAAAATACGATTTTTTATGGCAGCGGAGCTGTTCATGTTTTGTCTCAGGTTCCAAATCTTGAAACAAACGGCAAATTTGCTTTAATGGATGCATCGGGAGAGACTTACACAGTCTATACGCCCCTTGACGGGAAGTTTTTTTTAAGACGATCTGAGCTAAATAGCGCTCTTGTTTTAGATGGGTTAAATTGGGACGATAAATCCTTTGCAGGATTTGCGGATTCTTTTGGACATAAATACTTCAAAAGCAAGGACGGAAAATACATTATAGGATCGTCTTCGGAAGTCTTGGCTACGCTATCTTATTTTTCAAATGGCAAGCTAGAATCCGTAACTCTTCCTAATGGTGCTCAATATCTACTGACATACAATAACGAAGGTCGATTAAGTTCTTTCAAAAGGCCGCTAGGTAAAACGAGTTATTTTGAATATGATTCGGAAGGGTATTTATTAAAAGATGTCAGTAGCTCCGGGCGCTCTCTTTCTCTTCAAGCTGCATACGATCAAAAAAATCATAATCTCGATGTCGTCTCCACGAATGGAAGTGGGGCTAAAAAATCAATGAGTGTCTACGCCGATGGTAATATGACATATCGATTGGGATTTTCTGATTTCGGCGGTTCTTCTGTTGCAATTACGACCTCAAATACTGATACCAGCAAAGTCGTAGATATGTATGCAGGAGTTAGTGAAACTCAAATGGCAAACAGTGCAAAGTGGGGTTGGGAGGTTAAATATGCTTCTCAAGAAACATTCAAAGCGGGTTCTATCCTGCTCAAAAAACAGGAAGAACAAAGAAAGAACGGCGACGTTTTAGTTAAAACGGTTGTTTTGCAAAGTGATTCAAGAAAAAAATACGAATCATACACGGTGACTAAGCCCGACACGCTTGGAAGTTTTGTAATCACTCCGATGCAAAGAAGATATACTCAAATGCTGAATGAAAAAGGTCAGCCTACAATGCAGATAATTAGTAAGGATAATCAAACTGTTTGGGCGGAGGCGTTTGATTATGATACTGCGGGTAATTTGACGAGTTATAAAAATACGGAGGGAACGACAGTTGCTTCATTTAATTATAACAAATTTAACCTACTGGAGAAAGTAACGGACGGACTTGGAAACTCCACGGATCTTTCATATGACAATATGAGAAGAATATCAAAAGTTACCTACCCTACGGGCAGCGTAATTGAATTTACATATGACCTTGAAGGAAATCTAACTGGAGTTAAGCCACCAGGAAAGCCATTTCACAATTTTGAATACAAATTGGGTGATTCCGTAAGCGCTTATTATCCTCCGTTGTCGGCGCAATTAAATAACGGCATTGAGTATCGCTATGACAATGAAGATAGAGTTTCTGAAATTTTGGTTGGAGGTACTGTAGCAACTTCTTATAAATATGGAGTTCAAGAATCCAGATTGTTTGAAGTTAGAAATAGTCACGCTACAG
>NZ_CAMLDV010000004.1 GCF_946478835.1 uncultured Bdellovibrio sp.
AGTCATGCCATCGCCGAGTGTTCCCAAGAATTCGCTAAAGATGAGCTGACGGAATAACGACTGTCTAAACTATGGAAAGAGGGGACATTTTGCGTCAGTCTCAAAATGAGACACGGGCTCTCATTCTTAAATTTCTTTCACGAGGTATTAATATCGAGCGAAGTGTGATAACTTGCCGCTCGCTATGTCTTTAAAGAAAGTTCTTCCATATATTCTAGCTACCCTGCTTCTCGGATTCCTGATGGGAATGGTGCAATCGCCGAAGGTTTTGCTGAAAGGTAAAACGGGGAGCCAGGTCAATGCGCAAGAAAGTATTGAAGGATATTTTTATCTTCCTGTGGGATCTAGCAATGTCTCTTCTATCTCTCAACAAGACTATGTCAGCGTGCTCGGTCGATTCATCGCTCACAACTATAACAGAGTTGTCACTGAAACGGGTTTGCCTTTGTATGTCGCTATAGAGTGGGAAAATCCCTACTTTGGTGCTTTTGCAAAAAAGAATTCAGATGCGATGCAGATCTCTTTGTGGGGAGGAATGGCGCGAGCACCGGGAGCAACTCCGGGAGCTTTGGCAGCAATTCTTTGTCATGAGCTAGGACACATTTTGGGAGGTGAGCCTCGCCAAACAATTCAGGGAGTCGAGTGGTCTTCAAGCGAAGGGCAGTCTGATTTTTTTGCGGCCTCTCAGTGTCTGCCATCTTTTTTGAACAAATACCCAGAACTTATTTCTAGCATTGATTCGGAAGTCGTATCTATCTGCAAAGAAAACATCACTTGCGCAAGAACTCTGCAGGCGGGCTTAGAGATGTCGCGTTTTCTGCAAAAATATTCTTATCGTGAATACGTTCCAGTCAGTTTGAGTGTTGCAGAAAGAGAAGCGGCAGAACTTCTTCGCAATAGATATCCGTCAGATCAATGCCGGTTAGATACTTTTAAAAGCGGAGCCCTTTGCCAATTAGGAAGCTCCTGCAGAGCTCCGGGCTGTTGGTTTCCTAAAGAGTAAATAAAACCCCAGCAAGATAAGATAGACGCTAATCCAGCTAGAAATGGAAAGACCCAAAGTCGGTCCACGAAAATCATCGCGGAAGTTTTCCATCAGAAGTCGTCCCACAGCATGAAGAATCATCCATAAAAAGAAAACGCTTCCCTCTTTTTGCAAAACGGCAGGTTTGCGTTTTGCACGAGGAACTTTTTCTATTCCAAGCAAAATAAATAAAACGCCTAGCTCCCAAAGAACAGCATAAGCTTGCGTCGGATGTCTGCCGTCAATGGCCCACGGTAGGTCGCAATATCTCCCGTAACAACAGCCCGCAAGCAGACAAGCAGATCTTCCGGCAGCATATGAAAAAGAAAGGACCGGAGCAAAAAGATCCAAATAGGCATCTACCGATTTTCCAACTTTGGAGCACAAGTACATCAAAGCAAAGACACCGGCCAAAACCGCGCCGCCATAGAATACAAATCCGCCGTTCCAAAAATGCAGAATGCGCCAAAGATCTTGGCGATAGTATTCAAAGTCTTCATAAAACACATGAAAGAGTCGACCACCGATAAATCCCGTCACCATAACGATAAGACTTAGGTCTAGGGCTACTTTGGTAGAAAGTTGAAAGCGTTTTGCTCTGCGGACAAGCCAGATAAGTCCCAAAGAAATCGTCACACTTAAAACTAAATAGTAAGTGGGAATTTCTAAAAACGGAGAAACATGGATAACCGGGTACAAAGAACCTCCATACCGACGATAGACTTAATTTTCTTTTATTCCCCAAAATATTCAAGACGATTCTGGTCAAGGCCTTATAAGTAATTACATAATTGAAACTATATGAAGTTGCATCCAGTTGAAATCGCCAAGGAAATTAAAGCGTTTTCTTTTTTCAAGTCTTTCAGTGAGGACTTGCTCCTGCAAGCATCCGCGATGATTCATACCGAATCATTTCCTGCCGACAGCTTTATTCTTCAAGAGGGAAAAAAGAATAGTTCTCTGTTTTTCTTGCGATCTGGAAAAGTGGAAGTTTCTTTAGCGGGCGAAGTGATTGCAACTCTCGAAACACCGGGCGAAGTCTTTGGTGAAATGAGTGTGATCACTTCAAACCTCACGTCGACCACGGTGAAAGCCCTGACGCCTGTTGAATGTTTCGTTATTCGTTCGGAAGATTTTGCGCACGTTCATCCGAAGGACAAAGATCGTTTCCAAGCTTTGCTTTTTCAAATCTACTGCTTCATTTTGACAGAGCGATTGATGCGCACGAACGAAAAGGCTCGTCTTTTCGAAATTCTCAATCGTGAACTGCACGAGGCTCAAAGCGCTATCGAAAAAAGCGGCGGCGGAAAAGTTCTTCTGGTTGAGCCGGATAAAAAACAGCAACTTCCTATCCGCATGGCCTTGGGTGGCACCGGTGTTCAACTGGATATCGCCAATGATTCCGAAATGGGCCAGGCCTTTCTAAAAGAAAATCAATATGACATTGTTCTTTGCGAAGAAGCGTGTGTCGATGTGCTTAAGTCCGTGCAGGATAATAAGCTGTCTCCCTACGCCGTTCTTCTAACAAGCAAAGACGTGCAAGGGAATTTACAAATCCTGGAGCGCAACCGCTTTGTCGATCACATCATCTCTCGTGATGCCGAAGACAAAAACGCCACCATTCGCTACGTCTTAACAGCGCTAAGCAAGCTTTTGAATAAAGACCTCTTTGGTATTGAGAAATATCTTACGTGGGGAGTCGAAGTTCAAAGTAAAACGGTTTCTCATTCGGCTCAGCGTGAGGAATTGCGCGAAGAACTTTATACCTATTTCAAAAAGATGGGAATTCGCAGCACGGTTTTAGATCGTGTGAATACCGTTGTTGAAGAAATGCTGATGAACGCGATTTATGATGCACCGGTGGATTCCCAAGGGAAATCCATCTTCAATCATATTTCCCGTAAAGAAGAAATCCAGCTTGATACTCATCAACAATCTCAGCTTCGCTATGCGAGTGATGGCGTGTTACTCGCAGTTTCCGTTAAAGATCCATTTGGCTCTTTAACTAAAAACATCATCGTGGATTACTTGATTAGTTGTTATAGCGGTCAAGCGGGCAGCATGAACTCCAATAAAGGCGGCGCCGGTCGTGGGCTTCATCAGATTATTGAGAATGCGGATTTAACTGTCTTTAATGTTAAAAAAGGCGTGCGCACCGAAGTGATCTGTCTTTTTAACGTCGATGGACAAAAGAAAGAAGCTCAGCCTTCTTTCCACTATTTCTTCGTGTAAGTTAATAATCCAATCAACATCTGTCCAATCAGAACACAAGGCACTGTGGGTAAGGTCGTGGATAACAAAGACACGACAAACCCCAAAAGGCTTCCCACAAAGGAAATCACCAAAATTCTTTTCGTATAAGATTGCAGATTTTTACTGCGATGAGCCGCAAAGCTTGTTCCGATAAAAAGAGAGCCGATCGTAAAAAGATAACCCATGCTCTGAATGGCCATCGTAGTCAGTAACAATGTCCCAATATCAAAAAGACGATTTTTTCCACTGCGATGAATCCAGCTGTGATTGACAAGCTGATAAGAAATCATAGACAGAGCACGCCAGTTCAATAGAACAAATCCACCAAAAAGAAGGCCCATAACCAGACACGCCTGGGCTCCGCTATCACTCATCACGGCCACGTCACCGAAATAAGATGAAGCCATGTGCGATTCCAAGGCGGGAGTTAAAGACGTCAAAAGATAAGTGAGAGACAAAAAGAAAACAAAAAGCGTCAGATAAATATGATTACGGTCGGCTCGAGTCTCAATCAAAAGATCCGACAACAAGAGTGTTAACCACCCTAAGGAGAGACCAATTAAAAGATTCAAGCCGTGATAATCCGTACCCAGCCAAATATTGATCGCCAATCCCAAAACAATTCCCAAGGAAGAGCCTTGGCCTAAAACAAAAATCTGTGCGCTTTTTTCGCGAGCCGTCCACTGCGAACCAATCATCGCAAGGACACTGGCCATCAAGACACTGGCAGGTAAAGACCAACGATAAATCTGTAAAAGCTCAAAGAACGAACTCATCGGATCTCCAGAAAACGAACTTTGGCCCAATCTTGAATAAAGGCGCGGTGAGAAACTAAAACTAAAGAACTTTCCGGGTGATCTTTTAAAAACTGACCTAAAGCATCTTCTAAAACTTGAATCGATTCTTTGTCGACATGATTAAAAGGTTCATCAAGCACAAGCAAACGAGGTTTTTTTCCCAAAGTCGCCGCCAATAAAATTTTCTGACGTTCTCCGCCGCTCGCAGTATTCCATTTTTTATCAAGATCAATTCCTTTAATCAAAGAGGCAGGAACATCAGCGGAAGAAGACAACATGTCTTTTAAAGTCAGCGGCAAATGAAAATGCAGGTTTCCTAGTTGAGGCAAATATTGAATATCAGATTCAGGAATCAGAAAATGAAATTTACCTTCGTAATATTTGTGAAGGCCCAAAAGAGTTTTCAGCAAAGTGCTTTTGCCCGCGCCATTTTCACCGCGCAAGAAAAGCACTTCTCCTGCAAGAAGTTCAAAATTCACAGCAGGGGAGAGATACTTTCCCTCACGGCTTTTGGCTCTTAAGTTTTGAACTTCAAGAATTTGACTCATGGAATGGATTTTACTAACAAGTTTTGTAAGGCTTCAATGTTCTTTGCATCTGTGCTGCCGCTGCTCTGAACATAAGAAGGAACAGTCACCACAGGAATTCCTGAAAGCTCATGAAAGCGCTCCAAAGTTTTATGAGGAGCCGACGGGGTCGCGAACAGCACGGCCACTTTATTGTCCTTTGCCATCTTAGCTACTTGAGCAATGCGAGCCGCAGAAGGTGGCATTCCCGGTTTTTCTTCCAAAGAACCTAGCGATTCCAATCCGTAGGCATTAAAGAAGTAAGTGAATTCTTTATGGTATTCCATAACTTTCACTTTCTTTACGGTCTTCGCCAAACGATCGTGAAGCTCCGTCATCTTCTTTTTGAATGCATCATAATTTTTCTCGAACTCAGAGCTTTTTGCAGGCAAAACCAGCGACAACACGCGCACCACTTCCGCTCCGCCTTCCGCTAATTTCTCCGGAGATAAAACGAAATGAGGATTTCCGTGGGGATGCACATCGCCCAAAGAGCGATCAATCACACCCGTTGGAACTTCCAAAGCCTTTACGCTTTTTCCAAGAGCGCAGAATCCAGTCCCGCCTTCTTGAATTTTTTCGTTTCCAGATTTGCTTAAAACTTTTGGCAACCATCCGATTTCCAAATCAAGTCCTACGGAACAAACCACATCAGCACGGTTCACCTTTAAAATAAAATCAGGCCGAGCTTCCGCATAGTGCGGATCTTCCGATCCTTTTAAAAGAGTTTGGACTTCGACTTGATCGCCACCGATAGCTTGAACGACTTCAGCGATATCCGGCTGTGTTGCAACGACCTTGATTTTTGCAAACGCCGATACAGAAACCAAAAGAAGCATTGAAAAAATAAATTTATTCATACGTCACCTCTAGAAGGAGTGCGCAGGATGCGCGCCCAGGATAGAAACAAGTTGCAATTCAATTTTCTGATGAACAGTATCGGATTCACCTTGATATGTTTGCACATCATAGCCATAAGCCAAGCGGAACAAAGTGAATTCACTGTGCTTGTATGTCAGTGTCGGAACTAAACCATAATTGAAATTATCTTGCTTAGATCCATCCGCCTCCGATTTTCTCGCAAGTTCCGTGAATAAATCAATACGAAGACCCGCATAAAGCTGCTCTGTTAAAGAGAACTGTGGATAAACATAAGCTCCCAAATCCTCTGAAGTCGCCAGGCCTGAGGCGCTCTGATTGCGATACCAGATTTCAGATTGCAAAAGAAAATTGAGAATCTTGCCTTCCATTTTCTTAAAGACAAAATCCAAACCATAAAGCTGAGTTTGCACTCCGTGCGCATCAGTTCTTCCCAAATAATTCGCGCCCCATTGAAGCGCGCCTCTGTCGCCGAAATCGATAAAGTTCACAGGATGAATATAATGAGTCGGCACACGCGGTTTTTCCGCTGGAGTTTCTGAATGCTCACCAAAAGTGTAACCATTCGTCACACCCACGGTGATATCCCAATAAGAATCCGTCGGAAGAAGGGTTGAAAACTCCGCTCCGGAATCGGCAACACCTTCATCACCTAAAAACTCCGCTTGAACACGGGGAGCGGAAATGAAAGCCCAATCATGTTGATGAAACTGATTTAAACGACCTACGCCCAAAAAGAATTTTCCGACTTTAAAACGAGACGACGGAATCAATTTGCTGGAGCTTAGATAAGCTTCGTGAACTTCCGCTTTGAATTCACCATCTTCATTGTGAGCCGCGAAATTCAAAGTCGCATCAAACGTCGGATCAAGAGGACCAAAGAACAACAACTCTGCCGAGCGAATATCGATTTTGTTTTCTTCCGAGTGCTCGAAGTCAAAGGGCGCGGTGATATCAATAGCCGCTGACGTCTGGATGTTTTGCAGAATATTTTGAGCGTGAGCCTGATAAGCTCCCGTCAAAATCAAAAGAGATACTAAAACCTTCATCGTTTTCATTCGTGAACACTCCTCCAATAAGTTCGCTTCTATCAGCCCCACTTTTTAATTGCAAGTAATTTGCATTTAAAAAATGCAACGAATGGTTGCATAAGAGAGAGACTTGTTGCGGCAAAAGGTCCTCCGGGCTATGAAGAGCCCATGCCAGGACTCATTCGTTTTCGTTGGATTGCCATTGCCTGTTTGATTTTAGGAACGTTGCCTCTTCTAAGATGGGGCTTTTTGCAAACGCGTGACGTACCTTACTTCATCGCCGTTCTTGCGTTGCTCGCGACTTTCAATGTGTTAGCGCAAGGTCTTTGGCCTCGCGAAGATTCGGCAAGACAAAAACATGTGCTCGTAAATTTATGGGTGGATTTGCTTGCCGCTGTCGGTTTGCTGTTTGTAAGTGGCTCCGCCAACAATCCATTTATCAGTATTTTATGTATTCACGCTTTTTTAGGTGGAATGCTCTTAAAACAAAAGTCGTCGTATCTTTTTGGTTTGACGGTTTTAGCTCTCTTAGGTCTTTTGCAATTTGAAACTTATCTCGACGCAAAGGTCACTGTTGGCGCCGACACTTCTGAAATGCTATTAAGTTTTCTTTCGCAATGGGTTCTGGTCACGGCCTCTTGGTTTGTGAGTCACTATTTCTCAGGACTTCTTCACAAGAACGAACAACGCATTCGTCTTTTACAAGACCGCCAACATCAGGCGGATCGTTTGAAAGCTTTAGGTGCATTGACGGCGGGTTTTTCTCATCAATTAGCAACACCCATGAATTCCTTAAAACTTCGTATGGAGCGCGGTCTTAGAAAACTCACAAATGAAAACTCACCTGCGAAAGAAGAATTTGAAAAAGCGCAAAGTTCTTTGGAAGAATGTGTGCGTGTATTTCAGCACATGGCTTCCGTGTTCTCTCGCTCCTCGCAATCAGAACTGCAGAAAGTCCAAGTGGAGCTTTTGACAGCGGATCTTTTAAAAGTATGGGAAAAAGAAAACGAACCTGTATTGGTTGAAAAACATTTTACGACAGAAGCTTTGCCCTGCCGTCTGCAAGTTCTCGCTTTTTCACAAACATTTTTTGATCTTCTGAATAATGCCTATGAAGCGTCTCCAGAAGGTTCTACGATTTACGTGCGCCTTTTTAAACAAGACTCGTGGATTGTTCTGGAAGTCACAGATCGCGGAGAAGGTCTTTCCAAAGAAATTCTTTCGCGTTTAGGAGAACCTTTTGTGACGAGCAAGGCCGATGGCAACGGCCTTGGACTTTACTCAGCTTCGATGATGGCACAAGGGGCGGGCGGCGAATTTAAAATCTTCAATAATACTTCAGGCCGAGGTGCCACAGCGCAAATCCGTCTGCCGGTGGAGGAATTATGATGGACTTTAAAGGAAAAAAACTTTTACTCGTTGAAGACGACCAGGGATTGCGCGAAGTACTCACCGAAGAACTGCAAGAGCGAGGTCTTCAAGTCACGGCCTTTGCTCAAACACCGACTCTCAATGCCCTGCAAAGTTTCGACTGGGCTCTTTTAGATCTGCGCGTGGGCTCTGAAAACAGTTTGGATTTTTTGCGTGAATTGAAAGTTAAAAATCCGCACGTTAAAGTCGTGATGATGAGTGGTTTTGGCAGCGTCGCTTCAGCAGTGAAGGCCATGCAGCTAGGTGCTCACAACTTTATTTCAAAACCAGTGACTCCAGACATGATTCTAAAAGCATTCACGGATCAAACCGTAGGAGAAGAAGTTCCCGATCAGGAAATCTCTTTAGCACGCATGGAGCGCGAATATATCGATTATATTCTGCAAAGCTCTGACGGCAACATCACTCAAGCCGCAAAAAAGCTCGGCCTTCACCGACAAAGTCTGCAAAGAAAACTGCGCAAGAACATTCCGAACAAATAAAGAAAAAGGTACCAGGTACCTTTTTCCCTGCGACGAAATAAAAAAGGCGCCTACTTGGCGCCTTCTGTTTTTTCTTTCTTTTTGTTTTCGATGAACATCAAAAGAAGCAAGAGTCCTACTCCGCCTACGATCGCCATGTCGGCGATATTAAAGGCAGGCCAGCTCCAACGGTTGTAAAGATGGAAATCCAAAAAGTCGATCACGTAGCGGAAGCGCAAACGATCGATGTAGTTTCCAATCGCGCCACCAAAAATACTCGCAAGAGCAATGATCTGTTTTGTGTCCGTGTCTTTCACTCCACGTAAGATGCCCAAAATAATAACCAAAGCGATTGGTGGCATAGAAAGGAAAAACAACTCACGGAAGGAAGGATGGCTTTCCGCCAAAAATCCGAAAGCCGCGCCGAAGTTTCGTACATAAGTAAGATTAAAGAAATTCGGAATCACACTCACGGATTCGCCCAGGTGGAAATGCGTGTGAACGTAAATTTTCACAACTTGATCAAGGGCGACAAGGATGCCGGAAATAAGGACAAGCCAGATGTATTTTTTCTTCATGACGGCGAGTATAGACTACTTTTTTTGCTAAATTAAGTGATTTCCGGCAGATACCGCTAGGGAATGCTATTTCAGAAGGCCTTTGGAACGACTGTAGCCGATTTTAATAAGCATACGAAGAGCTTCCAGGTCCGAACTGAGGTTGAACTCCTCTTTGACTTCGCGAATCATGTCCTGGCTGCATGAATCCAAAAGCTCAGAAACATCCGGGTTGCGAGTCGTCGCCGTCACGGTCTTTTCCGTGTAAGACACTTGAGTCTGTGTCGGCGCAGAAGGAGCGACCACCGCTGTGACCGGAGTGGCTTGGTGGACAGCCGCTGCCGCAGGGGCAACGTGATGGTGATGCACAGGAGCTGAAACAATCGGTGCTTGTTGTTGAGGGCGATTGTCCAATTCCCCCATAATTCCAGCCAAGCTTTTAAGCTCATTTTTGAAGTTCTGGATACTCGGTCTTTCTAGAGCACTGTCGCCATCACGCGTGGCCTTCAGATACAAACTCACCAGAATATCCGGAGTCGTCGCCATCTCTTTGATCGAAGAGTTTTGCACCATCAGCCACTGGTAGGCTTTGAGCAAAGTATCTTTCGTGTAAGCCTGTGGCGGCAACGGGTTCATGGTCATTAAACAGAATCTCCAGACGTGAGGGGACTGAAACTACAGACTCAATGGCAACGAGTCAACGAGCACTCTTCACCAAATCCAAACAATTTGCTGCTCAAAAAATGTGCACACCTATATGGCGGGCCTTTTAGCGTATTACAAAACTAGAGGCGTCGCAGAAATTGAAAAAAAGAGAAAGAGTTTTTCTTGATTTTCTCAATCACTCTTTTTGCATAAGAATTTTTATCCCTGTGGCTTTTCGATGAGGATCTCAAATTAGGAATATCCCTCTTTTGATCTCTAAGAGTCTTTAAAGATAGGCGGTCAAAAAAATTTTGCGCAATGGATTTGAGAAGGCAAGGTTCCCATTCAAGATGCCCCAAAACTCAACCGAAAAAATACTCATGATCTTCGGAACGTTTTGGAAACAATCTCTTATTGGGACTTTTTTTGTTTTCCTTGTGGGATGCTCCCTGGATGCTTCACTGATAGGTGAAGAGTTGCCTTTGCTTGAATCTAGTGGCGAGCCTCTGCAATTCAATGTCGTAAAACTCGAATTTGGAGAGGGAGCGGTCGGAACTCCTATATCCAGAACAGTCACGGTGTTCAACCGCAGCGCCGAAATTATTTCCGAAATTCAAACGTGGTCTTTAAATTCTCCTTTCTACTTTGCTGGTGGAATTTTTCCTGGAGTTGGTGGCACTTGCAGTGAGCAACTCAACCCTTTGCAGTCGTGTACTTTAGTTATTGAATTTGCAGCTTCTGCTCCCGCAAGTTTTGAAGATGAGCTGATGCTAAAATATCTTTTCAAAGGTGAAAATAAATCCAAGACTTTGCAAATTCAGGCAGCCGCAGACTCGACGGTGACAGCCGTGGATTTGAAAGCGGGTCCGATGATATTTTGCGCGCGTCTTTCCAACAATTCTCTACGCTGTTGGGGCGAAGGTGGATACGGCGATCAGCTCGGTAACGGTGTGAACTATTCGATGTACGACGGAGTAACAACTCCTATAACGCCACTTCAGATGTCTTCGGATGTTCTCGATTTCGACATGACTTGGGGCTACAGCTGTGCCATCAAAACAGGTGGGCAGGTATGGTGCTGGGGAAGTTACACTCCCAGCGGGCCTTTAAATTCTCCAAATCTTTTGCTTGCGTCAGGTGCGGAAAAAATCTCTATCGGAGAAGCTACAAGCGGATGTGCCGTCGTTCTCGGCGGAGTTAAATGTTGGGGATATGACGCTTACGGCGGTTTGGTGGGAGACGGCGGAGGCACAGGCTCCCTGCTTCCACCAACGGATGTTGTGGGGCTGAGTGGAACATTTGTCGATGTTGCTGTGGCACGCGAGGCCGCGTGCGCGCTGAACTCTATCGGAACAGTCTATTGTTGGGGGAGCAATTCTTCAGGTGCTTTGGCCAAAGCGGGTGTGATGTCATCTTCTTCCGCAGTACTGACTGAAAATATGGTTGCGGGATTGATAGATATTGAAGCATCGTCCATCAATTCATTCTGCGGCCTGACTTCAGATCATAAAGTTTATTGTTGGGGAGGTAGCATCGGCGCTGTCCCTACACAAGTGACAGGGCTCTCTGGCGGAATTTCAAATTTAAGATCAATACTCAACTCAAACAATTTCTGTATTGCTAAAGATGACAACTCCGGACTTTACTGTTGGGCGACGTCCTTACCTTTGGTTGCTTCTCAACAGAATTACGGCTTAAGCTCCATTTCTTCGTACGATGTTGCTGGTTACACTAGCACTATGTGCGCTCTTACAGACGGCAACGTGAAGTGTTGGGGAAAAAATATTTACGGACTTCTCGGAATTGGTGGCGCCAGTGGCAAAATTCCTATGGCATCTCCAGCAACAATTCCGGGACTTCAAAATGTCGAGCGTCTGACAATGGGCCGAGTCGGAATGGCCGTCCACGCAGATGGATCTTTAAGTTGTTGGGGTGATAACTCCTTGGGAGAATGTGGTTCCGGAGATCTTGAACCCATCGGTATGGCCAAAAAAATATTCTTCTCTGGTGTGACCCGCGCAAAAACAAATAGCTCCGGAAAATCCTGCATTATCCGCAACTCTCAGGTTCTCTGTTCCGGAAGCGCATATTCACAAACCTTTTTTGCGCCTCTCTCTCCGGATCTGACACAAGCGACTGATTTGGACGGAGCCTATCATTTCTGTGCGGTATCAAACGGTGCTGCTTATTGTTGGGGCTGGAACAATCCAACAGTCTTAGGAGCAAGTTCATGTGTTGGAGACTGCCAACTGAATCCCCAGGCTGTGCAAGGCATGGAGTCCGGTGTAACCGCTGTTTCCGTGGGATACGAACATGCGTGTGGAATTAAAGATGGACAGGTATATTGTTGGGGTTTCTCGACAAGCAATCAATTAGGAAGCGTCGGAGGAAGCACTTCAGTAGCCCGTCTTATAACCGGCTCTCCTACGGATGCCATTGCGATTAGCTCAGGTTACTCGTTCAGCTGTGCAGCGAAAGCCTCCGGAGGAGTCGTATGTTGGGGCAATGGATTTGGAGCGCCAGTAGTATTGTCGGGAACTGAATCTTTGGTCGCGAGCAATCTTATCCTCGCGGAATATTCCAAAATCTTTTTTAGTTCAGGAACTCAGGCCTACGTTTACAATGGATCGTTATCGACACAAGCGACGAACTGGGATTACTACGAAGAGTTTAGTATTCAGGGCGGAACTTATTATGCGACCTGCGGAATCCAGTCTGGAGCAGTGAAGTGTTTTGGCTCGAATATTTTTGGTAATTTAGGGCTGAGCAATCCATCCCCGGCCACCATTAAGTCCGTTCCATTTCCCGTCTACAATTTATTCTAAAGATGTTTGGTCATCATGATGTCCGTGGCATAAGTTCCATCAGCCAAACGATAAGCGCCCGGGTAGCGACCGACCTCTTTAAATCCTGTTTTAAGGTAAAGTTTGTGAGCGCTGATGTTGGGTTCCATCACATTAAGTTCTAAAAGAGTAAGACCTTCAACGGATTTGCAGACTTCGATTAATTTTTGAAGAACAGCTTCACCCAAGCCAAGTCCGCGAAAATCTTGGTGCACAGACATTCCGAAACTTGCGCGATGAAAACGTTTGGCATCCTTGAACGAATGAAAGTCCGCGATGCCCACGATATGTCCTTTATGCTCAGCGATCACAAGTGCATTGCGGGGATCTTGATTGGCGTCTTGAATCCATTTTTCTTGAGTTTGAACGGTCTTGGTTTTTAGAGATTCGGGTGTGCTTAGAATGTAGGGAGATGTCGAAAAAATACTCGTGACCGCTTTTAACAGGTTTTCTGCGTCACTTATTTCTGCATGACGAAGCAAAACTTCCTGGCCATTTTTAAGAGTCACAGTGGATGAAGGAAAAAGAGCCATAGACACCTCACAACACGTGTTTAATAACAATGACATAAAGTGTATTCGTTTTCCACTTTCTATTTTTGAAGTGACGAATAAGACGGAGCTTACATAAAATTGAATCTGCAGGGAGTGTTATGAAAGACAAAATACAGAACGCAAGTCGCAACCTCAAAAATCTTCATCGACGTTTTCTAGAATTAGAACGTATCGCCGCTGAAAAGTATTTTGAGCGCCGAATTTCTCCGTTTGATTTCCTGCAAATCCTCACTCACGACAAAAACTTCGCTTGGCTTCAGCCGTTCTCGGCCTTGATCGCAGAAATCGACGCCTTTGTCGATGAGTCCGAGCACATTGTCGCGACGGACCTGACTTGTATTAAAGATCAAATCGACTTCGTTCTGCACAAGTCAGAAGTAAACTCCAAAATCTACCATCGCTACCAACATCATATCAGTGAAGATCCTGAATTCGTGATGATGCACGCGAATCTCAACGAAGCGTTAAGCCAGCTAAAGCCCTGAAAACAAAAAACCCACAACTTGTTAAAGCTGTGGGTTTTTAATTTTAAATCTTTATTTAAAAACTAATTTACGTAGTCTTTCGCATTGATGCCGTACTTTTCAATCTTACGAAGAAGCGTTTTCTTCGGAATATTCGCATGAAGTGCCGTCTGATTGATGCGACCACGGAATGTCTTCAAAGCCTTGATGATAAATTCTTTTTCAAAAGCTTCCTTCTGAGCATTAAAATCCAAACTCTCATTACCAGAGAACGGAACCATTTCTTCTCCGTCCAAATCGTCAGAGTCTGAACCCATGTCGGCGTCGTCTTCGTCACCCAGACTTGCGTGAGCTTGAACCGCCGAACCCAAACCTTGAGAAGCCACGTTCATTGCCGTATCCATCACCGGCATATCAATCAAGTTCACGCCTGTTGCGATCAACAGAGATTCAGGAAGTGAAGCAATCGTGATGATGTTCGACATCTCAAGAACGAAAGCGTGTTCAATCACGTTTTCAAGTTCACGGATGTTGCCTGGCCAAGTGTGTTTTTTCAAAACAGCCATCGCATCTGGAGCAATACCGTTGATGCGTTTGCCATGAGCCTGGTTGAATTTCTTAATAAAGATATTCACCATGTGATCCATGTCGTCTTTGCGTTCAGCCAAAGCCGGCAAGAAGATAGGTACGACGTTCAAACGATAGAAAAGATCTTCCCGGAAAGTTCCTGCTTTGATCATATCTTCCAACGGACGGTTTGTCGCTGCGATGATACGAACGTTCGTTGGGAATTCACGGTTAGAACCGACCGGAGTGAATACTTTCTCCTGAAGAACACGAAGAATCTTAACTTGCATAAGTTGCGGCATATCGCCGACTTCATCCAAGAAAAGAGTTCCGCCCTCGGCGAATTGGAATTTACCAATCTTGCGCTGATCTGCACCTGTGAAAGAACCTTTTTCGTGACCGAAAAGTTCAGACTCAAATAGGTTTTCAGGAATTGCAGAGCAGTTGATAGCGACGAACTTTTCATCTTTACGAGCGGAATTGTAGTGGATCGCTTTCGCAACAAGTTCTTTACCAGTACCGGAAGCACCACGAATCAAAACAGGAGTTTCAACTTTAGCAAGGCGGTGAATGATGTTGAACACCTTCTGCATCTGAGAAGTGTGACCGATGATCTTGCGACCCGCTTCCACCATCACTGGCGCAGACGCTGCGATATTAGAAATCAAGTTGTGAGCATTGACGGCTTTGTCGATCAACTGCAAGAGGTCTTCGCTGCTGACAGGCTTTTGGAGGTAGTTGTAAGCGCCGTCTTTCACAGCTTGAATCGCATCGTTCAATGTCGCGTGAGCGGTCATGATGATGACGATAATACCTGGATCGAATTCTTTGATTTGGCGAAGAGCTTCAAGTCCATTCATGCGAGGCATGTCGACGTCAAGAATAACGACATCATATTTCGTCTCGCTGCCTTTCACTTTCTCCATGGCATTGACGCCATCGAAAGCTTCATCAACTTCGAAACGTTGTGTGACTGCGAGTGCCGATTTGACGGACAATCTTAAGCCCTGATCGTCATCAACAACCAAAACCTTAAGCATGTGTACCCCCTTGCTCGATTGGTAGTTCTACAGTAAAAGTCGATCCATTACCATGGGAAGATTCTACAAAAATACGTCCCCGGTGAAGTTCAGTAAAATATTTGGCCAAATACAATCCCAAGCCCGAACCCTTAATAGGCGAGCTTTTGGCGTTCTTAGAGCGGAAGAACTTCATAAAGATATTCTGAAGCTCATCCGAAGGGATCCCAGGGCCCTGATCGGCCACCTGAACAACAACCTTCGTGGAAGTTTCTTCGCTCGACACCATGATTTTCGTGTCTTCCGGACTGTACTTAATGGCGTTCTCAACAAGATTCGAGAAAACTTGTTTCATCAGATCCGCATCCACAGGCACAGGAAACATGGGTTCCAATTCAGAAACGATTTGAATGCGTTTAACCTTCGCTAGGAATTCGTGTTTACGAATAACTTCTTGAAGGAGATTGTTGATGTCTTTGCTTTGCAAATGAAGCTGGACACCTTGGCTCTCAATTTTACCGTAATTTAATATCGCATTGATAAATTTTAAAAGGTCATCCGAAGAATGCTTGATCGTATCCACAGCCTCACGCTGTTGCGCACTCAATTGAACGTTGTCAGACAGAATCATATCCGTCATTCCTTGAATGCGCGCAATCGGCGTCTTTAAGTCATGCGACATCATCGAAATGAAATTCGTCTTAAGCTCTTCAACTTGGCTTAAGAGTTTATTCTTCTGGTAGTATTCCCAGCTGCGACGATTCTCAACGATCAAACGATAAGGAATAAAGAAGTAGTAACAAAGGAAGATTGTTAAAAGAGGAGCCGCCATTGGAAGCCACAAGCCCGCAGCCCAATAAGCTAGAATACAAACAACGATAAATCCGGCAAGAGTTCCACCCAAGATCATCAATCCGCGAGTGGGCTTCATCGTCAAAACAACGTGAGTCGTTAAGATCGAAGCAAGAAGAATAAAGATCCAATTAACAGCCTTATGAGATTTCACAGGGCCCGAGTTGCGAATCAACGTATCAATCGTATTGGCTTGAAGTTCAATGCGAGTCATCGCAGTCACTTCGCGATTGTACGGGCTCATGATGTATTCGCCTTCATCAAGACCTAAATCAGTTCCGATAAGAACGATTTTATTTTTAAAGCGAGAAGCATCCACCCGACCATTTAAGACATCTTCAAATGTAGTGGACGGATAAGTTTTAGCTCTGTGGAAATCAATGTAAGCCTGATCGGTTCCGTAAAAATCAAAGTGACCACGAACTTTATCAACGTCTTTGATTTCAGGATTAAACAGACTTGCCAACTGCACTGGAAGCAATGAACGACCTTGGTACGTTAAAATCATTCGACGAGTGACGCCGTCTTTAGCAAAGTTCACCAAATCCGTTGTTTTAGGAGCCGGCGCCAAAGTCACTTTTTCAAGAGGATCGGGAAGAGAAAGTTGTTTTTCTTCTCCCTTTAAGGCTGTTGAGCGGCCTGCCACGAAAACATTGGAATTTTCAACGAGGCTGGATTCCCAGTCGTTCTTTTCATCAACACTGCCGGGAGTCTCGCTCACATTAAAATCATAAACGACAGCCTTTGCACCTTCGGCAACAAGGCCGCGTAAAAGAGACGCTTGTTCTTTCGCGGTCGGAAAGCCTTTAAACAACTGAACAGTTTGCGGAGTGATATAAATCAACTCGATATTGCCGGATGTTTGATTCAGAACTTTAGTGCGAACTCTTAAGTCGTAGAGGAAAGACTCAAGGTAATCGAGATTCGTTTGCGCAATGAAAAATGAAATCCCCAGTGCGAAGGCAATTCGCAACGCAAGCGCTTTATAGTCTCCTCGTTTTTGGGAGGAGGATGTCTCTTCAGGGGAGGGAGGAAGAGTCATAATCTCGTTTTTCGTTAAAAATTAATAATTACTATCGAACTGGGATACAGCCTTCGCCGTTTCCACCAGTGCCTGGCCCAATCATCTGTGTAGACGGAGTTGCGATGGGCTTCAGAGGTTTAATCTTTTTAATATGTGTTTGCTTTTTCATAACATCCTCTTAGCAGGAAACCCTGCTCATTTTATAATATAACAATGCGGTAGCAATCAAGCCGCGCGTGCGAAAACAAAACTGACCGTCTTTTTGGTGCTTGTTTCCCGTGCTTTGCTTGTGAATGAACATACAGCCGCCACCACAAAGGAAACGAGCCCAGCAGCTTTGGCAGTTGTTCTGTTCGATAAGGGGAGCCTGGTATTGAGCCAAGCGCTCCTCGTTGAGTTGAGTCCCTTGACCCACTTGTTCATCTTTATTTCCCACTTCCCAAGGGCACGTGAAAAGATTGTTTCTCGCGTCCACCATCAGGAAAGACTTCCCAGCGCCACAGTAGTTTTCAGTTTGTTGCTGGTTGTCCAAAGCGGAAAAATGCTGATCAAAAATTCCGATTTTACGAAGTTCAGGTTCGCCGCCAGAAGCATAAGCCAAAACCGCGATAGAATTCATCTGCTCAACGAATTCTTTATTGCTGGCGTCGTCATTTTCTTCCACAGAGTACGTGAACTCATAGCGATCAACCTTGAACGTGCGATAGAAGTTGTAAGCGCTCACAAGATCTAAATTCTCGCGATTGAAAACGCCATGCACCGTCAAAAGACCCAAAGAATGTCTGTTGTCTGCAAGCTGACGAAGTCCCTCGACAACAAGGGAAGTGCTGCTAGAGCCGTCCTTTGTAGGGCGAGCTTTGTCGTTGATCTCTGCCGGGCCGTCCAAACTGACTGTGACGTTGGCCTTGATGCTCTTAAGAACATTCAAAGTTTTTTCGTTGATCAAAGTTCCGTTTGTCACGATAGAAAAACCAGCTTGAATATTTCTTCCGGCCGTCAGCAAACGAACGTAATTGCCGATCTCTTGAATGCCGTCTGGGTAAAGAAGAGGTTCGCCACCAAGGAAAGTGATTTTAAAGCGGCTGCCTTCTGGAAGACGTTGGATAAAGAATTTCAATTGCGGAAGAGTTTTTTCAACGTTGATCTTCGTCTGTGCAGCTCCGTACGTTCCATCACCACCTGCCGCACAGTAAGTGCACTTCAAATTGCAGATCTGCGTGACATTGATAGTAAGGCTGCGGATGCCGGGTTGGAGTTTTCCAGACTTCACTTCCGGGCTGTTCTCTTGTTCCCACAAAGTGAGTTCTTCAGTGGCCTCGGAAGACTGTAAAGTCTCTTGCATGTCGTTCCAGGTCTCTTCAGAAATTTCAGCGACTTCCAAATTACGGGCATGGAAAGCCAGGGGAGCTCCTTGGTTCCATTTGAATGCCACAATGTCTTTGTAACGTCGTTGTTCCATACCGCAAGGGGGAGCTGCAATAAGCGTTCCATATTGAGACACCTGAATGATGTTATAAAGTTCAATAAAATCATCTATTTATGACTGCGATGGGTGGTGTATTTTTGCCCGGAAAAATGGGCTGTTGGGGGCAAAAGGAAACTATTTCATGAGTGTCAAATGGCTGAGGAGCATCCGGACGTCGGACAGCAGCTTTTACCAGGTCACTTTTATGAGGTCTCGTAAGGCCTTGTCCCTTTGCAGGAAGTCTTCTGTTGCCCGTAAAAATGCGGGCAATTACTGGAGGCATTCATGAAAAACAAAACACTGCTTTTGGGGTTTTTATTTACATCCCTTTTAAGCAAATCTGCTTTGGCGGTTCCGTTGTTTGGGGAGACGGCGGGAACAATCAAAAACGGAATTTTAACTTTGTATCGCGATCACGCGAATCCTAACAAAGTTTATTTCTTCCCAAATTCCACACGCTTTTCCGCCGATAATAGCGGAGTTCCTCTTTTCAATTTTGTCTATTGGGGATTGGAAAACCCAACAGCAGGTGGAGCGTATATGACCATGACAACTCACCTAGCTTCCGACACGGATCAAAAAGCGGCTCTTGATACCTATATGAAAGAGCATCCGGAAGTGGAAGTCGCCGTTTTGCCGATTAAATCTTCAACGATTGGTTTGCAAACAACAGCGATGGGTGCGCAACCTTTAACGGACTTGTTTAAAGAATTCAATTTTGCTCAACACGGTGGTCGGGCTGAAGACGAAATCGGTGTGAACGCCGTTTTGACGGGCGTTGGTGCGAAAGCATTCAAAGCTCTTCTTACAAAATCAGCGGGCAGCGCACTCTTAAAAATGGACTACTGTTACAAGGTGCAAGGATTCGGACCCAATATGGATGCCTCTATCAAGGTGAATATGAAGCGTGTGTATGAATATTTCCAGGCATCGCACGGAGGAGGCTGGGGTTGGTTTAGCTGGAGCATTCAAGCGGTGGTTGAAAAACTGCACGCAGAAAGAGCCATTGAAATCACAATGAACGGTGGAGACGCGAAAGAGTGGGAATACCTACAAAAGATTTCGGAAACAATCACAGCACGTATGTTCGTTCCTGAATTGACTGCAACTCCTGTGACAGCGACCGCTCCAGGAAATCGTTTGTTCCATTTTGGCGGAGGCTCTGTTCGCAAAGAAGAACTGCAAACAGAAACTTGGAATTGGAAACGCACAGATTTAGAAGAACGTGATTTCTGTACGGCGATTGTGATCAAAGACCTCGATAAATACCGCGATCGTCTTGTGATCTCGGCGGACTAAATAAAGGAATTTCAAATGAAAAAATATATTGGGTTATTGGTATTCCTGATGGGATCGTGGGCTTCGGCCGCGATCCATGAAGTGAATGACTATGAAAAAACAGTTTACTATTCACTCACTCCTTATCTGGAGATGAATGTGATGGATCTTGATGGTGATGGCGGAATTTTAAGTCTGTCTTTAACGTACGACGGTGATTTAGCTCGTCAAGAGATGGAAAAGGTGAAAGCGACCTATCCAGGTTACAAACTCACGTTGCTCACGGCCCAGGTAGCGGGTGCTCCGTTGAAAGTTGAAGTTCCTTATGCGGGAATTTCTGAACAGACGGTTTTGCGTCAAGGTCAAATGGGCCCATACATGAATCTGCAACTAAGTCTTAAGAGCGATCAAGTGGCTAAACTAAAAACTCTTTCTAAGAAGAGTGATTTTTTGAGTTTGGAAATTCCTGTGCAGGCAAGTTACAGCTCTAGCACTGAATTAGAAAAATTTGAAAATTCAGTGAACTGTTCCGACCTGAAGGTGAACCGAGTGGAAGACCTGATTCTTAATCTTTCGCGAATGAAACAACCGTCGACGATGCATTACGATCAGACATTTGTTTCTTATAAGAAAGATCTTTTACAGAAATGCTTTGAGACGGATCCAAGCTCAGTAAAGTCTTTTAAAGACGTTTTGAGTTTGTCTGTGAAATCTCGTGCAGATTCGGTGATGGTCAAAGGCACACATCTGGACAGGCAAAGTCACGACGTGAAATTTAATTTGGTTCCTGTTTTGAAAGTTCAAATCAACTAGGAATTTTTATGAAAAAACTCACATGGTTATTTCCGTTGTTTTTGGCCGCTTGCGGTGGGGGAGGTTCCTCAGGAACTCACCCTGTGAATCCCCCGGGTCCTCCTCCTCGGGTCGACAATTTGGCCTGTGAAGAGGTGAAGCTTCTGGGGCGTATGTATTCTGGAACTTCGGCAAAGTTTTATGTAAACACTTTGATTTTGGCGATGGAGACTTTCGCTTCTCAGTGTTCACCTCAGGAGGCGGCTGCAGTTTTGGATAAAAACTTTAACATCGAATGCAGTGATATCTGTGTGGTAAAGGAAAAATAAAATGAAAAATACGATGGCATTGTTTTTTGTTTCGTTAGTGGCTTCAAGTGCCCTGGCGATCCCAGTGGTGAATGAAAACGTCGCTAACAGTGGCGTGATGACGATTTACCCTGATCACCTGGATCCCCATCGGTACTACGTGGCTCCGAATGTTGTGATGATCGCAACTAATCAAGAAGGCACACCGTATTTTTCTTACGGTGAATTCAGAAAAAATCTAATTACTAAGATCGGTGTGATTTCAATGACATTAGTTCCTGCTTACACGCGAGAAGAGCTGGAGCTAGCAAAAGCGGAAATTCTTAAAAAGGACCCGAAGGCAGAATTCAGCGGTGTTCCTTTTATTGAATCGACGCTTTCACTGACAGGCGTTCTTGCTGAATTGATTGGTGAAAATGAATGTAATCATCGTGGGGGTTTGATCGGACAAGAGCAGTCGTGCGCGATTGTTTTGACAAGTAAAGGACGAACTTTCTTTTTGAAGTCCATCCAAAAGAGAACTCTCTTTACGACTTTGCAGTTTGAATATGTTCTGCAAGCCGTTATTCGTAAAGCAGATGGTTCTTTTGTTGATCAGGAAATCAATCACGGAGTTGGAGTTGGTATTTATGGATAGCTGCTTTCAAAGTATCCGCTATTGATAAATGAGTTATAATCGATAAGCCCGGAGTGATTCGGGCTTTGTTTAGTCTAGGATACCAAAGACCAATTTGACCTCATTGACCTCGAGAAGCGAGCGGTACCTACGACCAGAGCCGTGGATCTCGGTGGCTTGGTAAAAATAATTTGATAGCCTATGAATCTATGTTCAATTCAAGTTCTTCGCGCGGCAAAAGATTTACAGATCAACAAGTTCTTAAACTCACAGATGGAGAAGTTTTATTCCGTGAAGGAGATTTGAGCCGCGAGATGTACATTGTTCAGCGTGGCACTGTCGAAGTGTACAAAAAAGTCGAAGGCAGCACGGTGATTCTTGGAAAAGTGGAACGGGGAAGTATGGTCGGCGAAATGTCGCTGCTAGAGTCTTTACCGCGTTCCGCATCAGCTCGTTCTGTGGGCGATACCACATTGTTGGTTCTGGACCCTGGCAGTTTTTTATTAAAAATCCGTCGGGATCCGACATTTGCATTTGAACTGATGAAACAATTAAGCGGTCGCATTCGTCAGACCAATGAAAAACTTGTAGCCCTGATTGCCGCTGAACAACTTTCTAAAAATAATCTGCAAGAAGTCGTTGAGTCTTCGTTATGATCATTGATGTCTCGACCAAAAAAATGGTGGTCATCTCAGATCTGCATTTGGGTAATCCATTCTCCAGCACAAAAAAGCGTTTGATCGAGTTTTTGTATTGGGCGGCTGAAAACAAATATGATGTTTGCATCAATGGCGATGGACTTGAAATTGCTCAAGTATCCTTTCGCAAATTAGCAGAAGACGTGCCGGAAGTTTTTCGAGCGGTGAAAGCAATTTCCAAAGCGGGAAATCGGGTTTTTTATATCGTCGGTAATCACGATATTTTATTGGAAAATTTTTTAGAGGATTGGGGGCCACTCATTCTTGCCCCGTTTTTGAATGTCCAGTGTGGCAATCAAAGAATTCGCATTGAGCATGGCCATCTTTATGATCCTTTTTTTGTGAAAAGTCCGGATCTTTATGAGTTTATGACGTGGCTTGGAGGATTCGCGCTCATGGTGAGTCCCAGAGCTTACAAACTGTGGATCAAGTTTGAGGAAGTAAAATCAAAAATCAGACGTTTTTTTAGAGGTCCTAGCGAAGTGCAAACCTTGCCCGGAGAGCATCCTGACTTCGTTATTGCGGCAGAAGAGGTGTGCGCTCGTGGATTTGATTCCATCATTTTTGGGCACACTCATCATGCGGGTGTTCTAGCTCTGCCAAACGGGCGCTATTTTAACAGCGGGTCCTGGTTGATCGAACCGCATTTTATCGAGATTAGTTCGGATGATGTAGAGATCAACACGTATTCTAACTTTTAAGCCGTCTCAAGAAGAGAAACTCTCAATAAGAAGCTCTCATTTTTGTTCCCATTGGCGTTCCCACGCTTAACAGATCAGTTTAGAAAACCGAAAAGATCATTATGCAGAAGCTGGGAATATGGTACGTCATTGCATTTTGTCTGTTTGCGGGAATGGGTTGTTCTTTGACGCCAATCTTGCAGATTTCAATAGCCAAAACCAACTTTTTTTAAGTTTTGATGCTGACAATGCGACAATCTCATCTTCAAACTTTCGTTCCTATGCTGTTAAAGGTTCCTGCGAACACACTGAAAAACCTGTTGAGATTCAGGTCAGCACTTTCGGTACTTTTTCAACTGAATGTAAAGCGGACAAAACATTTTCAGTGTCTTTAGATTTGGACGGTATTCAAGACGGCAAAATTACAATCAGCGCCAGTCAAGATGAGACCGAAGCAAAGAAAACATCATTAGACCAGAAACGCGTTCTCGTCGATTTAACTCCGCCGACTGTGACAATTGATTCTCCGGATAGCGCAACGAACTACTCGGCGTCTTCCCTAAGATCGAACTATCCTATTGCAGGAACTTGTTCGGATCCTTTTAACGTTGTGAAGGTAGGAACGTCTTTAGCGCAAGAGTATTTCGCTGTTTGTTCGGCGTCTTATAGATGGGAGATTCGGTTGAATCTCTCAGTAGAAACGGCAAACTCCATTGATTTTTATGTTCAGCATTTCGATCAGGCCGGGAATATTTCGACAACTCAATCTGTGAACATCGCTTATCCTCAATGGCATAAGATCAGTCCTGATATTACGGCAACGGGTGTCGCTTCGGTACGCCTGATTACGCAGTATGGAAATACGGGGAGGATTTTACTGGCGGCGCCGTTGCGCAATGATGACCTCGTCGATTTGGGTATTGTGAACTTCAACGGCACTGGCTTAACTCGTTTAAATCCTATTTCTGGTCAGTGGGCTTTGGATGTCGCAAGACCTATCATTAGTGTCGAAAAATATGCTCGTGCTTTGTATACACGCTCCTCTGTGGCGCGTATACAGCTCAAAGAATTGCATTCTGTCAAAACCGATGGAACGGGTGATATTGTCTTGTTTGGACCAAGCCCTGAAAATCCCGTGGGCGGCGTAACTACTTACGCTTTGACTCCGAATCAGGATACGGTGATTGCGATTGGTGATATCGAAGCGAAAGACAATGAATTTAATCTTTATGCCATCAATGTTCAGACCGGTGTAAAAATAAAATTGAATGGCTCTATGGTAGACGGTGGTGACGTTCGTGATTTCATCATCAGTCCCGACGGAACACAGGTTGTTTTTCGCGCTGATAAAGAAACGGATGAGGCCATTTCCCTTTTTGCCGTGAAAGTTGACGGTACGGGATTACGCCGCTTAGGACCTGCGATGGCTTCTGGAAAAACGGTGCTGCCCGGTTATACGGTTAGCAGCAACAGCAAGTGGGTGCTTTTCCGCGATAATCAAAGTTTTGTGTCTGGTTCCAATGCCGGAAGTTCGGTGGTCTCTTTGGAAACCGGCGAACATATTAGCTTTGCTCCCTCAACAACAGGATTCATTGAAGCCGGTCTTTTTAGTCCGAACGGTCGTTATGTCGCCTATCGCGTTGATCGCACGACCGTAGGTTGCTACGCGATGGAGATTTATGATCTGGAGACGCGCAGTGAACTAGAAGTTTCTCCGGCCTGCCCGAATGCAAATACAGATGTATTCACCTATTCATGGGCGCCTGATTCATCCAAACTTGCCTTTGGCATGGCCACATCGGCTAGTATCGTAGATCTTTACATCGTGAATACGGATGGTTCGAATCGCTTGAAATTAACGAATGCTGCAGTCGTACGCAACGGTTTGTATCAAACCTTTAGAGAAAACAGCCTCATCATAACTATCAATCAGAAAATTATTTTTCCAGCGGACTTTTCAGGCGTAAGCCCGGCTTCGGCCGCCGATATGAAATATGACTTGTACAGCGTTAAGATAGATGGATCTGAAGCTCCGATAAAATTGAATTCTATATCTCCGTCATCTATTGTTCGTGATTATCCTTTGATTTCCGTGAGTCCCTCAGGCGACCGAGTGGTGTTTGTTGCTGATTTGGAGATTGATGGAAAATATGACATGTATTTGGCGGCGACAGACGGTAGCTCTTCAAGAAGACTAAATCCTCCGATTGCGAGCCCTCAGAATGACGTGCTCTTTACTTCTCAAAGTTATGTCTTAGACTGGTCACGCAATACAGCCGCGATGTTAGCCGACGTAAATATTGACTTCGTTAACGAGCTTCACGTGGCTTCGTTAAGCTTGACACCAAGTGCTCCACAGTACTTATCCTTACCGACGGTCTTATCTGGGGACGTCGGAACTGTTCAGGCCTCTGAAAACAAATCAAAAATTTTATTCCGCTCCAATCCTGTTGTGGATTCTCAGATGCATTTGTACGTTGCGGACGCCGATGGTTCAAATGTACGACGAGTGACAAAGATTATCCTGCAGGTGGCGGAGTGATGCGCAGTTGGATAATTTCTGCTGACGGCAGCAAGGTTGTTTATATCTCTGATCAGGATGTAGCAGGACAAGAAGAGCTTTACGTCGTAAACACATCAGGTGGATCGCCAGTGAAGGTGAGTGGCGCAATTAATGCTGTCGGTGGCAATATCACAGCATTTAAATATATCGAAGCCACGAATCAAATTGTGTATTTGGGTGATCTTACTACGGACTCGGTGATAGACGTTTACGTTGTAAATGCCGATGGCACGGGCAATACCAAACTTTCTCCGGCTTATTCTCATGCCGTGAATATTCAAAGTTGGGATGTGGCATTGGATGGAAGCTTTGTCGCTCTTCGCTGGGATTATCGTGTCGATGAAAAAGTTGAGATCGATAAAATTTCAACAGCGGGTGGTGCCCCGGTTGCGGTTAATGCTCCTATTGGCGGAAGCTTTGATCTTGCGGGTTTTAAAATTTCTTCCGATTCACAGTGGATTTGTTATTGGGGTACAATGGCGGCGACAGGCAGACTTGATGCGAGGGTCGCGAATGCCGTAACTCCCGCGACAAATTATCTTATTACAAACGGGGTGAATTCAACACAAGGAGCTTCGGGATGTGATTTCACGCCTGATTCAGCCTACGTTCTGCTCACTGGTGACTGGTATAATGACGGAAAAACAGCGATGAAGTCATTTAATATCGCGACGCAGACCTTGTACTCTTTAAACTCCTCACTACCTGTGACTTCTCATACTTCAACTTATTTCAGTCTTGTTGAAGGCGCAAATAAACGAGTGATCACATTAAGCGAATCGTCTCCGGAAGTTTATGAACTCTATAGTATGAATTACGATGGAACTGATTTGAGAAAAATCAGTGCGACTCCTTATGCTGGAGGCCAGGTTAATGCCAATAACGGAACGGCTGTTCAAATCATGGATGATGCGGATAAGACCATCGTTTATTCAGGTCTTATTGAGACTTTGGGAAAATGGGATTTGTTTGCGGTGAAATGGGATGGAACGCAAAAAAGAAAGCTAGTCACTTTGAATGCGAATGCCGACATTTACGATTTTACGGTTTTCCCTGGCCTTAACCGGATTTTTTATCGTGCTGACAATGAACGAGACGGTATCTTAACTCTTTATTCAGTTAATGCTGATGGGACGGGAGTTAAAAATCATACCCCAGGAATTTCAGGGAATACGGGGGCTTGGGCAGGTCGGGTAGTCTCAAACACTCACGTATTCTTCACTAGCGATGCTTACCGCAGTCAGACCTTGGAACTTTTCGTAGATCCTCTTTAAAGCAAAAAAGCCCGATGGTTGATCGGGCTTTTTTTAATTCTGCATTTTATCTTTTTTACGGAAGTGGAGCGGGAGCCGCTGTTGTGCGGAACTCTCCGTTCGTGTCCGTATAAAGGCGTAGATCGAAGGATCTGTTGTGGATGATGTTTTGGATGTACATCAATGAACGGTACAATTTTTCTTCACTGAACTGACCGTAACTATAAACCACAGGCTCAACACCTTTTGCCGAAAGAACCATTTCATAACGCAAAAGGTTCGGGCGTTGATCTTCAGAAATAAAGGACATTAAGAAGCCAATACCTCTTTCCTTCCAGATTGGAATCTGTTGAAGATCTTCGAAAGCATCGAAGCGCTCTTGCACAGATTTTTTCGCATCAATGACCACCGTAAGATGGCTTGCCACACGACGGATATCGCCTGTGAATGCAGACACCCAATTAAAAATATAATCTTTTGGAGAATTGCCGCCTACAAATGGACGAGAGCGGGGACGGCCTTTAAGCTCGATGTATTGCTTAAAGCGCGCAGCCAAAGCTTCTTCACCCATGTAAGGCAACGTTTTCAATGCTTCAGGATTGAAGAACACTTCTTGTTTGAAGTAGCCATTTACTTTTTTGCCAGGAGAAGACTCCCAAGAGTTCCAGTTGATATTGCTGTATTGTTTTTCGCCAATGGTTTCTCGAACCAGACGTTGAATTTCGTCTAGGTCACGGCCGGAAACATCCTTCATTTTCATTTCTGCACTGGAAGTCAAAGTCACGAAACGACCTGGATTCCAGTTTTGATCTGCAGTGAAAAGAAGATTCGAAGTCATCAAAGTTTCTTCGCCGAAAAGACCGAACAAGATTTTCGTTTTTTTGTAACGAGAAAGAGTGTCTAGTAAGAAGTATTGTTCTTTATCTTGTTTGTCGTAGCTAAGAACTTTGTTTTCGCCATAAGCTTTTCCAGCTTCGAACTTCCAAAGATTCAAACCGAACTTAATGCGGGCGTCTTTATTGACACCTTCAGAAGATCCTTTAAATACACGGTCGATACGACGGTCTTGTGGAGGAAGAAGACCGTCTTGAAGAGCGATCTTTTCAATATCCGTTAAGTCCGTCAAAAGTTCTTGAGTCAAATCTTTGCGAGACACGGTAGGGTTCGCCACTTTGATGTCTTTCAATTGAACTTTGTGCAGCATCAACGTGTCGTAAGCTTGTGCCGCTTCCGGATCATTCAAATTAAAGACGTAATCAAGCATGATGACATCGTTCTTACCTAAACCCGTGCTTGCATCGAGAGGAGTCAGGCTCAACCATCTTTCGATTTTATTGTCGAGAAGGCTGATGCCAAAAATTTCAAGATCTTCAGATAAATCGACACCGGCGTTGGCGCCGACACCTTTGCCGCGAACAGCGATCAGCTTCACGCGCATTTTATTGTCATCCATACGGAACAAATGCACCATGAATTCGCCCGACATGTAAGCGTGAGTGGAAGCCCCTGCTGTGAAATCACCTTTCAAAAGATCATGGCTCAGCGAAAGAACGAAAGCCATGCGGCCTTGGAATGCGACGAAGTCACCAGGTTCAAGTCTTTCAATCGCTTTTTTTGCTGTGAACGGAAGATTTCTTGGTGTGTAAGGAAGAGCCACCAAGGAAGCTTTTTGACTCTTGAATTGACGAGCGAAAATGATCTCTGAATTTTTCTCTAAGTTGATACCTACCGGAGTGTCGAGATCGTCAATGAAATCACCCGGATTTAAAGCGAACTTCAAAGTGTATTTATCAATACGCGTGTAATAGCCATCAACATAAGAAGGTTCTGATTCAATACGGTAACGTAAAGAAGTAGAAAGACCATCAAGAATGTCTGCATTGACGAGGTTGACGCCCGCGCCGATTTCTTGTTTAGCGACCTCTTTTTGAATTCTTTCCCAGACATTAGCGGGTTTAAGAACTTCCCAACCAGCCTGTGCTGAAGAAGTGGCAAGGAACGAAAGACCTGAAGCCATGGCCAGGCCCAGAAGTTGTTTTTTGAGCATCATAAGCTCTCCCTCTTGGATTTAAGCGTCCCATGAAAGTGCAAGCTCAATACCGGATTTAATACCCTTCAAATCCGATACGTTCATAGTTCATAGGTGGCGCACATTAAGTCAGATATCGATCTCTTTTACAACCCTGTATTTATTATGGATGAAGAGTTACCGGTAATTGCCATTGAGCTCCAGAAAGTTATTGTCCCGACCGGGACACGGTGCTGTGATATTTACATGAAAATCAAATTTATCATCGACGGAAAAGAGATCGAAGTTCCGGGAGAATCGGGCAGAACTTTGCTCGATATGGCTTTGATTGCGCAAATCAATCCACCGTACTCTTGTTTAGAGGGAAGCTGTGGGACTTGTGAAGCCGTGATCGAAGAAGGCAAAACAAGTGAAGACAAACCTGATACGCGAGTCGTTCGCACATGTCAGGCAATACCATGGTCCGAGTACGTTGTTGTGAACTACGACAAAGGCCTGACCAAATAATATGTGTTTGATTCGTGTTTATAAACAGGTCATCCTGTTTCCATGTCGCTGACGATTAAATTTTGGGGCGTCCGGGGATCGTTACCATCTGCTCCACCACCTACTGATTGGACTTATCACATCGAAGGAGTGTTAAGGAATTTTTTTGCTATGGGTTACCGTGATCCATCGCAGATCTCTAGGTACATTCAAAATATCGAAACGCCACTTTTAGGCGGTTATGGTGCTGCGACAACGTGCGTGGAAGTTCAAAGCCAGAAATCTCAATTGATCATTGATGGCGGTAGCGGCATTCGTAATCTCAGTGAAAAAATTATGACGGGCACAACGGGCAGATCAAAAGGTCCGTTTCATATTTTCATGACTCATTTTCATTGGGATCATGTTATCGGTTTGCCTTTTTTTACTCCGCATTTTATTCCAGGTTGTGAAGTTCATTACTATGCCGTGCAACCTGAACTGGAAAAATTGATTCGCGGTATTTTCTGTCGTCCTTACTTCCCGGTTCCATTTGAAGCCTTGAAAGCAAAAATTGTTTTCCATGTTTTAGAGCCACGAAAGCCTTATAAGCTCGATGATTTTACAATCACGCCTTACAAATTGGATCATCCAGATCCTTGTTGGGGTCTGAAAGTGGAATCTGGCGGAAAAACGTATTCACACTGTGTGGACACGGAAGGCACTCGGATCACTCGTGAAGAGTTGGGCGAGGATCTGCCTCTTTATCAAAACATTGATCTAATGTATTTCGATGCGCAATACACTTTGCCGGAGTTGGCTGAAAAAGCAAATTGGGGTCACAGTGCTGCGCAAGTCGGATTGGATATCGCACTTCGCGAAGGTATTAAGAAAATTCTTTTTGCCCATCACGATCCAGGCGCGCGCATTGAACATGTGTTGGAACTGAAACGTCAGACTCGCGAATACTATGAATCTCGCGAAAGTCAAAACAGTGGTACACAGCCCTCCGTGGCGTGGGACTTTGCCCACGAAGGCCTTGAAATCAAACTTTAAAATCCACTTGGAACTTTGGCTTCGTCAAAGATCAGTTCAACCTGACTTGGATCGTTTTCTCTAAACGCGTTCAGTCCTTCCAAAGTTTTTTGATCAAGCAAAACTTTTTTCGTGTTTTCCGGCCATGCAAAATCATCGGCGGGGAAACGGATTCCAATTTTTTTCATGAACTGAGTCCATACTGGAACAGCGCCATTGGAACCGGTCAGTTTGTGCGGAAGATTGTTGTCGTAACCAACCCACACCACGGTCGTAAGATAAGGCGTGAATCCAGAGAACCAAGCGTCTCTGTTATCACTGGTTGTTCCGGTTTTTCCGGCAGCGGGATTAAAAAATCCATTCAAAGTGATTGAACGAGCTGTTCCAGAAAGAACGGTTTGTTTCATCATGCTCACCAGGCTTGCAGTGGCTGCGGCATCAACGGCTTGTTCAGGAGAAGGTTGGTGAATGAAAACTTCTTGTCCATCGGAATTCAAGGCCCTGCGAATGAAAGACATATTTTGTTTCTTCCCCATGTTTGCGAAAGTCATATAACTTTGCAAAACTTCGCGGGGGTACATTTCAAAAGCCCCTAACGTCATTGCGGGGAAGGATTTAAGTTCCGAAGTCACTCCGGCGGCGTGGGTGATATCAATGACATTTCCTAAGCCGACTTTAATTCCCAAGGAAGCCGTCGCGGCGTTGAGGGAGTTTTTCAAAGCATAGAACATGGGAACCGTGCCGAAATATTTTTTTCCGTAATTGTCTGGCGACCACGCTTGGCCTTCGTACTTGTAAGTGAACTTTTCATCATTCAAAAGCGTGATAGGCGTATAAGGAGTGCCTTCGTCAGTATCATTGATAAGTGCCGTGAGATAAACGAACGGCTTCATGATTGAACCAATTTGGCGGTGTCCATCAATGGCACGATTGAACTGTGTCATACGGTAGTTGCGACCACCTACGACAACACTTACGAGGCCTGTTTTGTTGTTGCCAACAAGAATACTGCCTTCAAGGCTATTGCCTTTTGCTTTGAGACCGCTGATGTATTTATTGTTTTTCTCAAGTTGATCCAAATGATTTCTTAAAGACTCTTGGGCGACTTCCTGAGCTTCTAAATCAAGAGCCGTATAAATTTTTAATCCATCGGGATTCAGTCCCTGACTTTGCAATTGTTTGCGAACGGCATCGAGGTAATAAGGCGCTGTTTCCGAAGCCAAAGTGCGAGGCTCGCTAGGAAGAGGTGTTTTGTCGGCTTCTTCCGCTTGAGCTTGCGTGATGTATTCAAGCTCTTTCATTTTTTCCAAAACCAAATGGCGGCGTCGTTCTGCATTCACCGGTTTTTTAAATGGATTAAAAAGTCCGGGGCTATTGACGATCGCTGCAAGCAAAGAACATTCGCTTAAGTTTAAATCGACGAGTTCTTTTCCGAAATAGTAGCGAGCTGCTGAACCATAACCGCGCACTTGAAAAGCGCCGTTTTGTCCCATGTAAATAACGTTCAAATAGGTTTCGAGAATTTCGTCTTTGCTGAAGCGAGACTCCAGCAGGATCGACATGATGAATTCATTGAATTTCCGTTTCAAGGTTCTTTCGCTCGTTAAGAAATAGTTTTTAACGAGTTGCTGAGTGATAGTACTGCCCCCTTGAGCTTTTCTGCCGGTGGTGATGTTTTTTACCAGAGCGCGGAAGATCCCTTTGATGCTGACTCCACCGTGTTCTAAAAACTGGGCGTCTTCGATGGACATGATGGCGTTCGAGCACATAGGAGGAACGTCACTTAAGGTCACCGTTTTCTGCATCAAGGGTTCATTGCCGATATATTGTGCAAGAAGAGGTGCTTCGGCCAGAGCTTCGGGTACTTCAACAAACGGTGCGCCCTTAAAAATTTGCGAAACAAGCTGATCTTTCTGAACAACAACGACCTGGATAGAGTTGTCCACATCGCGGGTCGGAGTTTCCATCGTCACCCAGCCGATGCAGCCCTCTTGATTTTCATTGAGTCCCACTTGCAGGCGGGATGCGCACTGTTCGCGATTGGCTATAAAATAATCACCGGGCAAAAGGCGTTGGTCGTAGTCGCGGCGTCGATAGTTCTGACGCAGAAGTTGCTTTTCAATGTCGCTGATTTTGATCACGCTGTGAGAATAAAAAGTCGGCGGAGCTGCATAGAATTCCGTCGGAACGATGAACTTTTTAGATTCCAACTTAGCGGTGAGTTCTTTTTCAAGAGCGAAGTAAGAATATCCGGCAATCCCAAGCCCGCAGATGATTACAAGCGTCACAAGGATTGTAAAAGCAATTAAAATGGTCTTTAATCGTGGTCGCAACATACATAAAGAGTAGTACGAAACTCTCTCTGAAGCAAATGAGCTGCTTTTATTTTTCAAAGCTTGTTTGGATGAAAGGATTGGTTGTGGCTAAGAAGAAAGCTTCTGCTAAAAAAGCCAATGTAAAAAAGGTCGCTAAAAAGACCGTCTCAAAAAAAACTCCTAAAAAAGTAAGTAAAAAATCTGCGGCACCTGCGAAAGCAAAAAAGGCTGTTGCTAAAAAAGCGTCTGCGAAGAAAACGGCAGTTAAAAAAACTGTGGCTAAGAAGTCACCCGCAAAAAAAGCGGTAACGAAAAAAGCTCCAGCGAAAAAAATGGCGGCGGCAAAACCTGCAGCAGCTCATTTGGTGAAAGCGGCGGCTCCTGCGAAAAAATTGGATCTCGGCGGTTTTGTAACTCCGTTGGATGATCGTATTTTGGTGCAAGTGTCTGGCGCGGAAAAAATGACTCCAGGCGGTTTGTACATTCCTGATACGGTCGCGGACACTTCGGGAAATCTGGAAGGATATGTCGTGGCTGTCGGCCGCGGTCATATGGGCAAAAAAGGCCACGTTCGTCCTATGGATGTCCAAGTCGGCGACCGTGTTGTTTTCTCTGAATACGCGGGTTCAAAAATTAAAATTCAAAATGAAGACCTGATCATCCTTCGTGAAGGGGATGTGATGGGTGTCGTTGCAAAATAAAGGAATGAAAATGCTGAAAAAAAATCTTTTGAAAGCTTTAGGTCTTTCTGTGGCTCTTTTGTCCACAACTGCCAATGCCATGAGTTTGGATTGGAATGGCGGTTACCGCTTTGAATGGACCGAAGTGGATCGTCCTTCTTTGGCAACACCAACTCAAAGAAAAGCATATGGCTTGAACTATCTCTATTTGAGTCCAAAAATCATCGCAGCTGATGGAGTGAACATCATCTCTCGCTTTGATGTGCTAAACAGCAACGCTTATCCAAACTCTCAAGTTGGTGAAATCTGGGGCATGAATACAAATGACAGCCCGGGCAACGCCGAGAACCAAGGCTCCACAAATATCAAAGTTAGCCAGTTGTACTTAAACGTAAATCAAGAGTACGGCGCTTTGATTGTGGGTCGTGCACCGTTTGAGTTCGGTTTGGGGATGACTTACAGCGCGGGTAAAGGTGCATTTGATCATTGGTACGACACTCGCGATATGGTGGCGTACAAAGTCGTGATCGGTGACTGGTTCATCATGCCGGTTCTTTCTCGCAAACAATCCAGCGGATTCGGTCAAGGTGGCACGATCACTACTCAAGGTTTCCAACTTCAATATGAAAGTGAAGAAAATAAATCTTTGATCGGTGTTTACCAAGAAAACGTCAAAGGTGTGAAAGAAGTTTTGGGTTACGATGCAAATCAAATCGCTGCTTTTGGCGGTGATGGCGTGAACTCAAATCTGAACATGCAAAGAACGAACTTTGTTTTGGGCCGTGGTTTTGATTCTTTCGGATTCAAACTTGAAGCCGGTTTCCAATCTGGTGAAACAGGTGTGACTAAAGGAACTCAAGACGTCAGCGTGAACGGATACGGAATTACAGCTGAGCTTTACATCCCTCGTGCAGAGTCAAAATGGGACTGGAAATTGAAACTGGGTATGGCAACAGGTGATGATCCGTCTTCAACGGACTTCGGTGGTTATGCCTTCAACCGTAACTACGATGCGGGAATGCTTCTTTTCAACCATCGTTTGGGACAAAGAGATTTCTTGAACACAGACGTTTACAAAAACACGACGACTTTGAATGTTGGAAATTCTGCGGATGATGAATCCATCAGCAATGCGATGTACATCGCTCCGTCAGTTGGTTATGCATGGAATGATCGTGTCGATGTTCGCAACACACTCGTTTACGGACAATTATTGAATACAGTAAAAAACTCTGTTGATTCTGCAAAAGATCTGGGCCTAGAATGGGATATCGAAGTGATTTACAAACCGAGTGAAAGAATTCAGTGGGTGAATCAGGTCGGTCTTCTCTTCCCTGGCGAAGCTTGGAAAAATGGCAACGACGGGTTGGGGAACGGTTTCACATTTGGATTTGCATCTAAAGCCGCCATCAGCTTTTGATTACGACGTGATTGCAACTTGTACGACAGCTTGATGACTACTTGATTACATTTTGTTTGGTGGTGAGCAGGGCCCGGGGGGCGAAAGTCCCCCGGGATTTTTTTTATTTGCCGTCTGTCTTTTGCATAAGAGCAGACTTTATATATCTCTATGGACAATAACTCCGGGCCTTATATCATCAAATTTGGGAGGAGTTATGAAAAAGCTTTTTTTAATTCTCTCAACGGTTCTGATGACCGGTCTTTCTGCTCAAGCAGACGTGCCTTGGAAAGAAGTGGCGTTTGCCACAGTGGCTGCAGAACAACCTACTTATCGCAATATCGGCATAACTAACAATCGACAAGATTTTTCAGAAGTGCGGGTGTTAGTTCAAAGTACGGGCGTAAGAATACAAAGAGCCGAAGTCGTCACGGACGAAAGAATGTCTTTACCTGTTTGGCACCTCGAAGGTGACTACAGTTTGAATGCCGAAGTCACCGACACTTTTGAAAAATCAAAAATCATTGCGGTAAGAATGTATATAACAACACTGCAGCCCGGTGAGCCTGTGCAGATTCGCATTTTTATGCGCTAGGGAGGTAAGAACGTGAATTGGGCGGCCATACTTATTCCAATCATCAGTGGAGTTATCGGTGGAAATGTCGCAGGATCTTCATTAAAGAAATTCAGTCTTGGTCCTACAGGAAATTCTTTCGTCGGTCTTTTGGGAGGAGCCGCTGGAGCTATTATTCTTGGAATGATAGGTGGAGACGGAGTTGATTCAATTCCACTCACAAGCCAGGCCGGTACAATTAATATGAGTGCTCTTGTTGCGGCGATCGGTAGCGGCGGTATCGGCGGCGGAGTGTTGATGTCGGTTGTTGGTATTTTAAAAGAGAAGGTTTTTAAAAAAAGGAAAACGGGCTCGTCGTGAACCCGTTGGAGGATTGAGGTCAGTTGTCGTCTTATTGACGTGGGAAGCGGTTTTGAATTTCAGTTCTCATTCTTAGAGACTCTGCAGATGCAGGTCCGATTGTTCCAAAACTCACTCCGTTATTTTGCGTCGGGATTCCGATTTGTGGCATCGTTGTAGCTCCTGCTGGAACTTGCACCGGTACCAAGATCGTTTGTCCTGTAGCATTCATTGTTGCACCTGTTCTTGAAGAGATACCACCTGGAGTTGTTGGAACCACGACTGTACCAGCGTTGCGACCTGGATTTGCCAAGCGACCGCTGATGTCGAAGGTTGGTGTTGCAGTGATGCCGTTAAGAAGATCACCTTTACCAGTCACAGCTTCCATTAGTCTTGCGTTGAAGTCAGAGAGATATTTCGCATACTGATTTCTTAGATCAATAGAGATGTTGTCGTTGCTGTAAGCATCGTAGATCGCATTTTGAGTTTTTGAATTCATCACATCGTACATGTAGTTAAGTTCTTGTCCTACAGATTGTCTCTCGGCAACCAAGTAAGGATACTCGCTCGGATCTTTTGAATTTACTTCTCTAGTAAATGCATTTCTGTATTGAGCTGCTTCGTATTTAAGAATGTCAGACTGTGCATTCAAAAGCGCTCTGCGCACAGATTCATATTTGCCGGGAACATCGCGGATCAAATCTGCGATCACGTCACCCGCATTTTTAATTGTTGTTTCTGAATCTTCGAAAGATTCATCCGACTCCAAACGCCATAGTGAGTCTTGACCAACGTAAGCTCTGCGATTTCTTGCCGCTGACTTGCGAGCTTCAGAGATTTGTTTAAGAAGACGAGCTTGGATTTCAGTTTTATAGAAATCAAGAGCTTCGCCCGCTTCAACATCTTTAGAAGCTTTTTTGTCTGCGAGCACTTTGAGATATTTATCTTTAATGCAAGTAAGCTCTGCATCTTTATCTGAGCGACGGCTGCAAGCCTTTACGATGCCATCAAGAGGACTCTTTTTAATTTTCTCTTCGCCTTCTTGTCCTTCTGTTGTTGATTCCGCGGTAGTTGCAACCGCAGGCTTCTCGGCTTTGATTTGCTTTTCCATGGCTTTCATTAGTTCAACGTTAAGTGCGTCGATGTCTTCTTTGTTTTTAACACTGAGTGAAATAGAGTCGAAACCGCAAGTTTCGCACACTTTTCCTTCAGTCATTTTCTTTGGAACAATGGCAAGGACTTTGTCTTCACCGTTATCGATGTACTTCACAGGAACAACGCCTTTAGCAGTATAGATTTTGCCTTGAACAACGCCTTCAGCGACTGTTGAAGCAAACTCTGCTGATGCGATTCCATCTTGAGAGTGATTGTTAAAAGATACATTGAAACCAAGAACAGCGAGCAGTGCTCCTGTCATGACCCATTTCTTGTGTGGGTGAGTGAAAGTTTTCATAAGTCCTCCTATTGTTTAGGGCACATCCAGACCCTTTTTCCTACCTTGATGTAAAGCGAGGGCCGGGCCAAAAGAGGTGGCCCATGCCAGGGGAGGTAAGTTGCTGAAATGCCTAAGAGTTCTCATGTTGAGAAGGGCCACAAGCGAAGGCATCCTTGTCAAACTTCTGGTGTCCCACTCTGAGAAGGTTGAAAAGAGACCTGATCTCAATAACTTAGAGCTGTCGATCGAGACTTTTAAAAACCCTGCAAAAGAGCCCCTTTGCGGCACTAAAAAGGCACCTTGCCTAAGCGGAATCTTTCATTCATAACCAGCTCGTGAAGTTTCATTTCCCTCGAAGCCCTAAGCCAGAACATATCGCAGAGTCTGATTGGAATAATTGGACTTGGCAGCTTCGTCATTCTCTTAAATCTCAAACGGATTTCGAAAAACATTTTGAGTTGTCTCAAGATGAAAAGGCGGCGTTTGCGGAAGGGAAAGAACTTTTTAATATTCGTACGACACCGTACTACGCAAGTCTTGCAGGGGAGCCCGGCGATTCTATTCGGCAGATTTTGATGCCTCATCGTTTTGAAATCGAAGACGGCGCGCAACAAATGTTGGATCCTTTAGGAGAAAGAAAAAATAATCCCGCACCTCGCGTGATTCATCGCTATTCAGATCGCGTGTTGTTTTTGATCACAGATATTTGCAGCGTTTACTGCCGCTTTTGCACACGCAAACATTTTACGGGACAAGAGCAGGCGTTCATTCGTAATGAAGAATACGAACAAGCGTTGGCGTACATTCGCTCTCATCCCGGTATTCGCGAAGTGATTTTGTCCGGCGGGGATCCACTCACTGTGAGTGATGCGCAACTGGATCGCGTGCTCGGAGATCTTCGTCGTATTGAACACGTTGAAATCATTCGTATCGGAACACGCATGCCAGTGGTGTGTCCTATGCGTGTGACCGACGATCTTGTGAAGATTCTAAAAAAGCACAAGCCCGTGTTTTTGATGTCGCACTTTAATCATCCTCGTGAACTGACTGCAGAAGCTGTTGAAGCTCTTGAAAGATTTGTCGATAACGGTGTACCTGTGATGAATCAAATGGTTCTTTTAAATGGAATCAACAATCATCCTGCGATCATTCAAGCTCTCAGCCGTCGTCTGTTGTTCTTGCGTGTAAAACCTTATTACATGTTCCAGTGCGATCCTTCACTTGGGACAGATCATTTGCGCACTTCCGTCGAAGATTCATTGGAGATTCAAAAGGAGTTGTGGGGTCATCTCTCAGGCCTTGCGATGCCAAATCTTGCTGTTGATATTCCTGATGGCGGAGGAAAAACTTATCTTGTTCCAAACTTCCAAGTAGGACAAGAGGGACTCACGCGTCGTTATGTGGGATGGGATGGAGTGCACGCAGAATACGTCAGTCCAGCTCCGGAAAAAATCAGAAAACCAGATGCTTCGATGTATGAAGCGGAATGGGCGTCATTGAAAGATTCTAAGAATTTCTCTATTTAGTTCTCACGCTGAGACACAGAAATGAATCACTCTTACACAAGACTCGCCTTTTAAAACAAGTATCCATTTAAGATCACTCGAAAAATTCATTCTATAGTCTCGTGAAGTTCATTCTTCAATTCCCGAAAAGTTTGCAACATCAATACGGGGATCAATATGGGGATGAGAGTTACGACAAACATTGCAGCACTCAATGCACAAAGAAATCTGGTTGGTTCGCAGCGCGCGATCAATGATTCGATGGCAAAGCTTGCGTCTGGAAGTCGTATTAATAAAGCGGCAGACGACGCCGCGGGGTTGGCGATTTCTGAAAGATTGAAAGCGCAGATTCGTTCTGCAAGCCAAGCACAAAGAAATGCCAATGATGGGATCTCAATGATTCAAACTGCCGAAGGTGGATTGAATGAAATTGGAAATATCATTGTTCGATTGCGTGAGTTAGGAATTCAAGCCGCTTCGGACACTGTCGGTGAAAAAGAGCGCGGTATGCTCAATAAAGAAGTTTTGCAGCTCAAAGATGAAATGCAGAGGATTGCTAAATCCACAACATGGGGTACAATAAAACTTTTAGATGGGTCAGCGCCTGCTTTTGATTTTCAAGTAGGCATTGGTAACGATCCGTTTGCAGATCGTATTACATTTGATGCCGGAAAAAATGCTGCAACACTGGATGCCTTGGGACTTGAAGGTATTGATTTTTCTTCCAAAGAAGGTGCTCAAGAAGCTTTGACGAAACTCGACACAGCCCAAACAGCAGTGAGCGGGACAAGAGCATACATGGGTGCTTTACAAAATCGTTTGACGTCCACCGCAGACAACTTAGGTGTGACTCAAGAAAACTTGTCAGCAGCGAACAGTCGTATTCGTGATACGGATGTGGCAGCGGCTTCAAGTGAAATGGTTCGAAATAATATTTTATTGCAGGCCGGGACTTCAGTTCTTGCGCAGGCAAACCAAGCCAATCAATTAGCTTTAAAACTGATCGGCTAGATTCTTCCGTTAGGGGATGGTCTTTGACCATCCTCTTTTTTTATTTTGTGGGCTTTAACTCCACTGTCAGATAAGCATAGTCGTTTTCTACGCCTTGACTGAAAGACATCTTTTCAAGATTTGATAAGTTTCTAAATTGAATCCAAGAGCTGGTTGACGAAAAAGCTTTGGACATATGTTGATCGCGGTCAATCACCCAATACAAAACTTCAAAAGCAGAGCGGTCAGCCGCCTTGCTCTGATACTGACGAACTAAGAAGTGCACGCGGAATTGGCGAAGCATCTTTGTGCCTTTACCACACCAGACGTCCCAGTCGGACAACTCAGGCTGATCAAAAACATGTGTGCACTTAAGTTCAAAGGTTCCGTCATTGGATTGATAAGTGAAAGTGACGTCATCTTCTTTGATTTCTTTTGCGTTCACAAAAGAAAAACCCGCAGGTGCGGCGAAGCTAAAACTAGGAAGTAAAAACAAAGCGGCAAGGATGATTCTTTGAAGTATAGTCATATAAAAACACTAACAAGTTCAACCGTAAGGCGGCAATCTTACGCGACTCCTAACAAGACTAAGAGCACGTCCGGTTCTTTGGTGTTTTAAAATAAAAAAAGCCCGAACTATGTCGGGCTTTTTCATTAGATAGTTCAACTTTAAAAAGATTAGAAGTTGAAAGTGTAAACAGCAGAAGTGAACGCCGCGCTTGCAGCAGATTTGCTGTCAAACCAGTTCCATACTTCTAGGCGCTCAATACCGATTGCACCACCAACGTTGCCCAATTTCATTTGAGCGCCGTATCTGAAGCTTGGTCCTACCGCAGTTACGTCATCTTGACCTTCCATTTTGATCATAGAGATGCCGATGCCTGGGGCGATGTATGCGTTTACGTTAGATGCATCAACAAGCTTGATCAAAGAGTGACCACCGAAAGTCAAAACTTGCGGTACAGCAGCATCTTTTTTCTCAGTTTGAAGGAATACATAACCACCAAACGCACCTTGTTCATTGCTGAATTCCATTCTGCCGCCGATATTCAAAGCAGAGCTTGTCATACCAAGACTGATGCTTAGAGCCTTGTTACCGTAAGAAGCTACAGATCTAGTAGCAGTCGGTCTTTGGGCAAATGAAACAGAAGAAGCCAATAAACATGCACATACGATAAACTTTTTCACAAAACCTCCTAAGGTAGCCGAACAAGGTTTGTCGTGAAGCAGTTTTTTTGCAACACAAAAATACATTTGGTGCTCAATATCAAAATTTTAAATGCGTTCTAAGCGCGCGTATTTCACCACGAACTTCTTAACAGTGTTGTCGGTGAACATAACGCTGACTTTGAAGTTCTCGCCAGTTCCTTCAGTTGCGTAAACAGTTCCTGCGCCAAACGTGGGATGTCTTACGCGCATGCCTTTTGCGAATGGAGCGGCCTGGTTTGCACCTTCATTTTCATAATCAGGGAAATCCTGACTGTCGTCGAAGGTTTCTCGGCGCGCTTTATTGCGATCCGAACCTGTTGATCCCCAGCGAGGGCTTGAGAAAGCACTGTCTTCATCGTAAGAGCTCGAACCATAGCGAGAAACAAAGCGCGGTCCCTCAGCGGCCGTTTTAAAGTCGATATACTCCTGAGGAATTTCTTTGATAAAACGCGAAGGAGGATTGAACTGCTCTTGCCCCCACACGCGACGCATCTTGGCGTAGGTGAGCCACAGCTTTTGACGAGCGCGAGTCATACCAACATACGCTAAACGACGTTCTTCTTCCACGTCTTCTTCGCCGTCATTATCCAGGCTGCGAGCGCTGGGGAATAAGTTTTCTTCAAGACCCACAACGAAGACATACGGATACTCCAAACCTTTGGAGATATGCAGAGTCATCATCGTCACAGAATTTTGCTCTTGATCTAAAGAATCCACATCACTCACCAAGGCCATCTCTTCAAGGAAACTTGTGAGAGTCGCTTCATCGCCGCGCTCTTTTGCAAATTGGGCAATCGCATTGTCGAGCTCTTCTAAGTTTTCGATACGCGCCTGTGATTCTGGAGACTCATCTTTTTTTAGAGCAGTTAGATATTCAGAACGATCCAAAACGATATGATAGAAATCAACAAGCTTGAAAGTCGTGGCATTCGTTTGCAACTCGTCCATCAGCTCTAAGAAACGACGGATTTTTCCTGTTGTGCCCGCATTGAATAAGCGCTCGTCGCAAGCCTTTTGCGCGGCAATGTACATGCTAAGGCCATGGTGAGCCGCGTACTCTTCGATTTTTTCAATCGTCGTTTTGCCAATACCGCGAGCAGGGATGTTGATAATACGCTTAAGCGCAATATCATCAGCCGGATTGATCGCAAGCTTCATATACGAAAGCATGTCTTTGATTTCCATGCGCTCATAGAAGCGAACACCGCCGACCAAGCGATACGGAATCGCCATTGTACGAAGCTGCTCTTCGAGCACACGTGATTGCGCATTCGTGCGATAAAAAATGGCGTAGTCGTTGTAAGAGCCTTCGCCCTCGTTCATCATCGACTGAATGGTCTTAGCAACAAAGCGCGCTTCGTCGTATTCGTTTTTCTCTTCACGAACGTGAATCAAATCACCGGCGTCATTGGACGTAAAAAGAGTTTTATCTTTTCTTTCCGTGTTGTTTTTTATAACAGCCGTTGCAGCATTCACAATGTTCGCTGAAGAACGATAGTTTTCCTCGAGCTTCACGACTTTCGCTTCACGGAAGTCTTTTTCAAAATCCAAAATGTTTTTGATATCCGCACCACGCCAGCTATAGATCGATTGATCTTCATCACCGACAACACATAGGTTGCGATGAGCGTCTGCAAGCATTCTTACGATCAAGTATTGAATATGGTTGGTGTCTTGATACTCATCCACCATGATGAACTTAAATTTTTCCTGATACATTTTAAGAACGTCAGGGTACATACGGAAAAGTTCGTAAGTCTTCATCAAGAGATCATCGAAATCCAAGCTGTTGGCTTTCTTCATCTCTTTTTCGTAGGCCTTATAAACCTCCACCGTTTTTGCATCCATCAAACGACGGGAATTTTTCTCTAAACCTTCCGGAGTCAGTCCCAACATTTTCGCCTGGCTGATACGGCTTTGGAAATTCTTAGGCGGGTACATTTTGTCGTTGATGTCCAAGGCCACCATGACTTTTTTAATTTGGCTTAAAGTGTCTGAAGAATCGTAAATTCCAAAGAAAGGTTTATAGTCCAAAAGAGTGATGTGCTGGCGAAGAACGCGCACGCAAAAACTATGGAAAGTGTTAATCCAAAGCTGAGAGTGAATGCGCGCCCCCATGTCAGCCAGGATCTTGTAAATACGGTGTTCCATCTCTTTGGCGGCCTTGTTCGTAAAGGTCACACAAAGGATTTCGTCAGGGGCGGCAACGCCTTGGCCGATGATGTTGGCCATGCGGTGAGTGAGCACTCGGGTCTTCCCAGAGCCCGCACCCGCCAAAATCAGCAGAGGACCCTCAAGAGTCTCCACCGCGTCTTTTTGCGAGGGGTTTAGATTTTTGGTAACAAAATCAAGTACATCCATGGGGGCTCGTCCGATCCTGGTTGGCTTTGTTCAGTGTCGAAACTTTAGTGAGACTGACAAAGTTTGTCTATCCTCAAGTTTTCATTGAGATTTTTGCCCTTTTTCACTATAACTATAACGCAATAAGTCAATAGGCGAGAGGGACCCTCCGTTTATAGTGCTTAGAGAGGATTTTGTGAAGCGCGTTTTTAGCCGGATCACAGCGGCAATTCTCATAACGACGACACTTGGAGCTTGTGCTCCTTCGCCTAATTCGGCGCAGGAGAGTGGCGACGTCCGTGTTTTAGCGCCGATGAACAATTCGCAAAGTTCTTATTCTCTTGGCGTTATTGAGCTTAAAGGCATCGAAGATCTGCAAACCGTGGCTGGTCGCTTTGTGAAGTTTTTCTTAAGTCCTCGTATCGTGAACAACCGCCTGGATGGTCATGCTCCGAATGCTCGTTTTATCAAAAACAAAAACGGCGAATATATTCCCGCTAACGAAATCACCCAGCAATTGGTGACCGTATACGCGCACATGCAAAAACTGGCAGAACTTGACGAAGAGTTGGGTGCCGGTGGAGTGAACAAATGGCCGCGTGATATCGGTGTGGCTGTGAAAGTTAAAGGCGGCGTTCGTAATAATGCTTTCTATGATGGTGTGACGGATTCGATGTTGTTTGTGCCATACACACAAAACGGTCTGCCGATTGCGATCAACGGTGGGATTCTTGCGCACGAACATTTCCACTCTCTGTTTTACAAATTGGTTCTTCCTGAATCTCCTTACAAGGGCAGCGTTCACAATCGTGATGAGTTTTTAAAAATCACAGACGTGAACGAAGATCTGTCGACTCGTCAAAGATTAGATATCTTACCGATCGCTCGTCCTGGTCGTGAAATGGATGAGGACACTCTTCATTTTTACTACCACGTAGCAATGACACGCGGGTTGAACGAAGGATTAGCGGACTTCTGGGGATGGATGTACACAGGCAATCCTGACTTCATCGCTCAATCTTTACCAAGTGAAAAATCAACGCGCTCTTTGAAGGTTGCAGACGAAACTTCTGTGAACTCGCTTCCAAGCCGTGAGTCTTTGTTGCGCTCTCTTAAACTGTTCTATTCATCTGGCGATAACAAAAGAATGAAAGATTACTCTGTGGGTTTTGCTTATTCTTTGGCGACACAGTTTTCTCGTTTCATGAAGCGTCTTACAGACATCTATGCCAAAGATCGCAAAATAGAACCTTTGCAAGCACGTAAAGACCTAGCGAAGATCCTTGTTAAAACTCTTCCTAAGATCAAAGAAGATTTTAAAGTCTTAAATGATGAGTATTATACTTCTGAAAAATTTGTGAGCGCTTTGGTCGAGAATTTTGGAACACTCACTGAAAACGAATGTTCATTCTTGGCCCAGGTTCTTACGAATTCTCAAGAGCTTACGACTGAAACTTTCGCGTGTAAAAACGGAAAAATCGAAAAACAAACTGTGGAAAAAACTCCGGCGCAAGGTGAGGAGCAATGAGGGCTTGGCTGTTCATTGTCGTCTTTATGTTTGCGGGCTTTGCAAATGCCCAAGTTTCTCGCGCAAAGATGCCCTCTTTGAATGAAGATCCCAATATTTTAAAATTTTTTTTATTAAATCCTGAAATGCGTTTTGAGCGCGGTGATTCTCAAGAACTTGTGGATCGCAAACCCTTAAACTTCGCTCTGGCTTTGCAGATGCGTAAGTTCAGTGTTCTTACAGAATATGCGCACTTTGAAGAAAATACGGGAAATACAACTTCTTCTATCGACCGAACTCACACAGACTTGGTAGTGTGGGGCCGCTATCATTTCTTTAACGGCACCAATCCAAACCGCAGTGTCGATTCCACGCTGTATGCTGGTATAGGTGCAGGACTTTACGAAGAAGAGATCGTCACGACGCTGATGGGAAGTTCGCGCACAGATAAAAGCAATCCGAAATTTATGTCCGGTGTTTCTGTCGGTGGAGAAGTCGCATTGAATGTTAACAAAGATTTTGGATTCGTCGGTGGCCTTGAAGGTCGCGCTTTGTTTGCTTCGGATTTTGATCCTAATCCTGTATGGAGCGTTGTTCTGCATTTAGGATTTCAATTGGCACTTTAGTAGACTCTTGTCTTGTGTCATCAAAGTACATATTTAATCTCACAGTGGTTCCGATAAAATGGGGCCATGAAAACATTTAGATATATCCTTCTTGTTATTTGTTTTTCTATCTCATTCGCGGAAGCCCGAAGTTGGGAAAAAATCACGATACCAGGAGCCGTCTGCGGAAATGGGCAAAGCTACAGTGTTTTTCTGGATCGTAAAGACACCGATAAAGTGCTGGTTGAATTTATGGGAGGAGGAGCCTGCTGGTCTGAGGGAACGTGTTACGGCGATAGCCCCTTAACAAGTCTTCAACCTTTGGAGCAAGCTCCCACTTCTGTTTTCGCGAATGACGGCATGGCCAACAATCCCTGGAATCGGCATACCGCCTTGTTCTTGCCGTACTGCACGGGCGATGTGCATGCAGGACAACACGTTACTTCTTATAAGCCGTCTGTTTTGCTTTATCACAACGGCTATAACAACGTTGCTTTGACGTTTCAGTACCTGCAGCAGCAGAATATTTTAAATTTTCAGAGCGCGAAAGACGTGACGGTATGGGGGTTTTCCGCGGGAGCTTTAGGAGCATTTCTGCACGCTGTGACACTGGAGCCTTACCTGTCTCCATCGGCACACAAGACGCTGATTGTGGACTCGCCGGGTTTGCACTTCGGGAAAAATTTTTGGCTTAAGTTCACGCCAGCTTTGATTCGCGACTACAACGAAAATTTCAGAAAAATTGACTTTCCATTCGAACAGGATGACGGCTTTTTAGCTCCGCACATGGGACCTGTTTTTGTCAGATACAGTGCGTGGAATATCGGTATCTTGCAATCCACCAAAGACCTTGTGATGTCGATTGTCTTTGGCAATATTTCTCCGGACGCTCATCGGCAGTTGGTACTGGGTTCCTCAGGAATTGCCGCCATTGCAGCTCCGTTTGCCAATGTAAAAACCTGGATTGCGGATACCACAATGCATACGTTCTTGTTTCGAGATTCGTCGGCAAATTATCAAGATATGTCAGGTGAAACGGCGTGGGACTTTGCGGTGCGCGTACATGGAATGAATCATCAGGGAAAATAAAAAACCCCACGTTTTGAGGCGTGGGGTTTTTAGGAATTTAAAATCGAGGATTTAATTACTCAGTGATTTTTTGAACAATCGCAGAGCCGACTTTTGCTTTATTCAAAAGTTCACCACGGTAAGTTTGCGCTTCTTTTTGAGTTGCAAACTGACCCACACTCACGCGGTACCAAGTTTTACCTTTGATATTCGCAGGAACGTAGAATGCGCTGTAACCTTTGTTCTTAAGATCGGAAGCCATTTTTTGTGCTTCGCCTTCGTCAGCATAAGAAGCGACTTGCACTGTGAATTTGCCGACAGCGTATTGAGCAACATCTTTTGGCAAAGAAGAAGGGAAACGTTCTTCTTTTGTCGTTTCTTTCTTTTCTACTTCATGAGTTGTTGGCGTTTTGCCAGAAGCAATGTTCTTCGCAGCAGAAAGAGGCTCTTCATTTTTAGTCAAAGGAGCTGACTTGTTGCCTGCTGGATTTGGTTTTGGAACGTCTTTGATATCTTTTTTAGGTTCAGCCGTTGCCGCTTTTGTTTCAGCGACATCGCCGTGGTGAGCTTCTTCTTCTTTTGCTTCCTCACCATGTTGAGCCGTTTCGCCGGCTGGAGCTGCATCGTCAGCCACAAACTCTTCCGCAAGCTTTGCGATTTCTTCATCTGTCATCGCGCCGACTTTGTGTTCAGGAGTTACAGACGCGACTTCGCGTTCTGCTGAATGAGAAGTTTTTTGTGGTTCTAAAGCTGATAGCTGGTGTTGATTGTCACTGTACTTTTTGCCGACAAAAGTTCCGATAGAAAATGAAAGCAAAGAGATAAAGAAAACTATCGCTAGTTTTACAACAGAATCGGTTTTAGAACTCATTTTTTCAATCCTCATAGTTTTAAACTCGCTTGATCGCTTAAGTTTAAGGTCCTTCCTTTGACCCTTCAATCATGTTAGCTTTAAGTCTCGGAACTGGTCAATCATCAGAGAGTCCGGGCCAAAAGGGAAAAGCATGGAAAATGGCGTAAAATCAATGGATTGGAAGCAGGTCTTAGGTCAAGCGATCAAGGCCGTGAGCTTAGGGCGCGAGGTCCTTCTCAATTATTTCGGTAACTTAGAGCACATCGAAGAAAAGTTTCAAGCGGGCCTTGTGAGTGAAGCCGATAAAGAATCGGAACGAGTCATTGCGGAGCATCTTAAGAAAAATTTTCCTACGATTGGATTCTTAGGCGAAGAAACTTTCGCCGCGCAAAACGCGCCCGGGGCGAAGGTCCAGATCGCTCCGGCGGGACCCGAAGGGCGTTGGATCTTGGATCCTCTTGATGGAACGACAAACTACATTCATCGCTTTCCGATTTTTTGCATCAGTCTTGGATTAGAGATCAACGGACAAATTCAGTTGGCGGTTATTGATGTGCCGATTCTCAAAGAGACTTACACCGCGATTCGCGGGCAAGGTGCTTTTGTGAATGGACGTCGTTTGCAAATCAGCAAAACCAGTGAATTGAAAAAAGCTTTGCTTGCAACAGGATTTGTTTCTGAACATGAAAACGTGATTGCGGAGCAATTAAAAATTTTCGACGAGATGGTGCGCAAATGCAGAGGCGTGCGTCGTCCTGGCGCTGCCGCCTACGATCTGACACAGGTGGCACGCGGTGTGTTTGATGGCTACTGGGAGCGCAATATTCAGCCGTGGGATGCAGCTGCGGGAATTTTATTGGTGGAAGAAGCTGGCGGTATTATTGAAACTTACCGCGGAGAAAAATATCATCCCTACAAAAATTCCATCGTTGCCGGGAATGCAGAGATAGTTCATCAGATTCAAGGAATTCTGAAGAACCATCTCCGTGCGGAAACTCAATAGTTGTTAAACAGTTCTGTAGTTCGCCAAAGCGGATATGATCAATGCTGAACCTCAAACGCAATATTTAAGTCTTTACCGATTTTTAAGATCGTATTTTTATATCCCTGAGCTTGCGAGCAGGTTTTGTTGAGTTTTGCGAGAAGTTCATGGTCGTTAGCAGTCAGCGTGTTTCTAATATCATCGCAAGAACTTAGCATCACGTTTAAATAATCCAGGGATTTCGAACCTGTGCTGCGAATATAGCGTGTGCTGCGATCGAAACTGTTTTGATCAAAACCTACGGGTTTGTGGTGGATGTAAATAAGGCGTAAGAACTTTTCTATCGCCATTTCTTCCATTTCAAAGCTTAAAAGGATTTGTTGTTGAAGGTCGGCAAAAGCCACAAAATTGGCGACGGTGGCTTGCTTGTGTTCCTCGTTGGCGTAACCACCAAACATTTTATAACGGTCCCACGTCCCAAAGAAATCTTCTTTGGCATCTGTCATATTGTTCACAATGCGCGATTCTGTGGTTGGATCTTCCAAGAGGCGGGCGCGATCAAAAAGGTAGTGCATGAACTCATGTGTGATTGTCCAGGCATCTGCACTTTCGATCAAAAGAATGGTCGGATGTTCAACGCGGTTGTAGGTGGCTCTTTCGGTCAGAAAGATTCCCAAGGTGCCTTCATCAAAATGTTTTTTATAACGGTTCATAAGATCTTCAGAAGGAGTTGCGAGAAACGCAATGGTCGCAGGTTCTTCTTGTGTCGGCATTCTAAAAAGATCCACACCCATGCGAGCGATGTATTCCAGTTTGCCTTTTGAATCCAAAGGAAGCAGCGGGCTTAAAAGAGGAACTTGAACCTTTTTGCCGAACTCCAAAGTTGTGCAGTCAGTGCATTTGGCAAAGCTTGTTTGTGCCGCCAAAATCAGAGGAAATGCAAGGATGGCAAGATTAGAAAAAAGTTTCATGTTCACTCTCCCAATTCAGCTTTTTAAGAGCAAAAGGGAGACCCTTTTTAAGGTCCTCAAGTCGAATAAAATGCAGGTAAAGGTCTTATCGCTGTCGAAGTCTCACAGGAGGGGACAAAAGAGGGCGGCGTTTCCACAATATTCCTGGAAAGAATAATAATTAAATTTATATGCAATGGATTCAAAGATTGGACTTCGATATACAGCTTTCGAATTAAAAGTCTGGGAGTGATTTATGAAAAAAGAAATTCTTGTCTTTAGTGGATGTATATTCTTTGCGTCTTTGGCGTCAGCAAATGTTTGTGAGACAAAGGCGATCCGTGCAGCTATGAAGCAGGCACAAATAGATCGTGAAAAATCAGTGATTGAATCTCCGGCGGCTCACGTTGTTTCTCAAGAAATCAGAAAGAATCGTTTGGTCACGGTCTATGATGTCTCAGTATTGCATTGCTCACCAGAAGATTTGGATGAGTGTGGCTCTTTGAGTTACGGCGTTGTTGTAATTGGAAGCGAATCTGCTTGTAAGGTCGTCCGTATTGAAATGACAGGTGAAGAATAAAAAAGAGGGTCCGTAAGGGACCCTCTTTAAATTAGTGGGTGAGTTTATTCTTAAATTCAGCGTACTTGCTTTCTACTTTGTCAGCGAATTTAGCCATGAATCCTTTGGCCTGTTCATCGCTGATGTGAAGTGTGTCGAGCGCCTGATGTACTATTTGACGGGCTTCTTC
>NZ_CAMLDV010000005.1 GCF_946478835.1 uncultured Bdellovibrio sp.
TTATCAGTGATGTGCAACAACGCTTTTGTCGCTGTTTCATCCAACGTCTTCGCCGAATCGCAAAGAGACGGATACTCACTGATTCCCAGACTGACAGAAACCTTCATTCCGTTATCCATAAACGACGTGCCTTCGATAATTCGGCGCAGGCGTTCCGCACGTAAGGCAGCGCCTTTTTTCGGACAGTGAGGCAAGATCATCGCCATTTCATTGGCCGCCGTTCGACAAGTCACATCGTTAGTTCTGCTAGTCTTAGTGATGATCGTTGCGACTGATTTTAGCAACTCATCTTTCACCGCTTCGCCTAAAGACGACTCAATCTCATAAATATCGTCCAGGGCCACTTTCACAACCGAGATCGGTTGCTTCAAGCGACGGGCGCGCGACACTTCATCACCCAAGACTTTGTGATAGTAATTGCGATTGAAAAGCTCAGTGACGAAGTCTTGAACTTCCAACGAGTCTACTTTTTTCTCCAAAGCAAAATTTACGTAACAAAGGGACATCAAAGTGAATTCTTCATTGAGAGTGGCAATCTCACCCGAGGTTAAACTGCCCGAGTAAACAAAGAGACCTTCCAAAGCATTATGCGCATACAAGGGCAAAGCTTTCGGAGGATTGAATTTGAAAGCCTCAATAAGCATATCTGAAAAACGCACCGGCAAAAGACCCATCGCCATTTGCGCGCTGAGATCTTTCATATCGTTTGATTCAAGCTGAACGCCGACACCTTGAATATCAGATGCTGGAATTCCTTGCGCATGGGTCGCCACAAAGGAGCGCACCGAAGGAAGGAATTTAAAATATACGCAAAGTGTACCTGTTTGAAGATGATTCAAATATTTTTGAATCAGGTCTTCTTTGCTTTGAGCGGTACGATACTCCGTGATTCGCATCGCGATGGATGGAGTCACGACTTTTTCCGCTTCCACTTTCTTCATGCTTGTCACAGCAGCTGAATGAATCTCTTCCATTTTTTCTTTTGTGGAATTGAGATCCTCAAAAAGCTGCTCATTTTGATAAGTCAGATAAATTTTTTCGCAGGCACGATCGACGGACCAAACAATGCGCGACTCTAGGGCCGCTTTTTCGTCAGAAATCACATCCACAAAACCGTGGCTGTTGTATTGAGCTAAAATATCAAACTGACCCACAGAAGAAATCGCGATGAAGCGAATCTCATCATTGATTTCTCGAACCAGAGTTACAAAGTCACTTAACGATCCGGCCAACGCCGCCGTTGAGAATACCAAAAGATGCGGAGGATTCTCACGCAGTCTTTGATCTAAAGTTTCGGGATCTTGAAAGTAATAAGCATCATAGCCGGCTTGCGAAAGGTATACTTTCGCAGAGGCCCCCAGATCCACGTCTGTGGTGAATACATAAACTGTAAACTGAGAACTATAATCGCGAATGTTCAATTAAATCCTCTTTCCAGGTCGACGAATCTCAACGTGATAACCATCTAGCTTCGAAGTTTTTTGTTTTGCGGGTCCTTTGGGTGGAGCAACGAAATTGACCGGAGTTAATTCGTCGTCCATCGTCGCAAGTTCTTCACCTGTAGGAGTTCCTAAATTTGCGGCCGCAGCAACCACTGGCGCAACTGTCACTTCCTCAACAACAGGGGTTTCTACAACTTGAACAGCCGGAGCGGCTTTGGCTTTCGGAGTTTCTCCTAAGAAACCATCAATGAACGTCAATTCATCATCGTTAAACAGGCTTACAGGCTCTGATTTTTTTGCCGGAGCTGTAGGCGCCTGCGCCAGTGACGGTGGCGCATTCGGTGGTGGTGGAATATTTGGTTTCACAGGTTCCGCGGGAGCTTCCACAACAGGAGTTGAAGCCACTACGGTCGGCATTTCCGTTTCAGGCTCTGAAGTTTCAACCGCATCGTGAACGGGCGTTGCTTCCGGAAGTTCTAAAAGATTGTCGATGTTCACATCCAATGGCGATGGAGGCGGTGTTTGTGCGCGCACTTCGGCAAACTGGAATTCCGCCTCTTCGCGATGAACAGATTCTTCTTTCAACTGAGGCAACTCTGGAGAAATCATGACTACTTCTTCCTTTACTTCAGGCGCTTTCAACACAGCTTGTGTTTGCAGTTTTCTAAAGAGCACAATCATCTTCGTTCCTTGACCGCGCTGTGATTCCACACGAACTTCGGCATTGTGTTCTTTTAAAATTCCAAACGCCACGGAAAGACCTAAGCCCATGTGATTATGGAAAGAACGAGTCGTAAAGAAAGGATCAAAGATTTTTTCTACGTTCGCGGCTTCAATGCCCTCACCGGAATCTTCAATCACCATGTGAATGCCTTCAGCATCTTCAAACAAATCCACTTTCACTTCTTTTTTCGCCATGCGCTCCATGGCTTCCACAGAATTTTGCAGAATGTTTGTCATGGCACGAATTATTGCATCGACGTGAAGATCAATCGCTGAAGTGTCTTGAATGTTTTTCGTAAGCTTCACGCCTTTTTGAGCGAAGAGTGGCTCCAGACCTTTCAGCGCTTTTACCAAAGGACCTTCCACTTTCATGGAATTCTTTTCTTTCACTTCTTCGCCGGCGTAGCCCAAAAGTTTATCTAGAATTCCGCGGGCAGCTCTGGTTTCGCGAATAATGGAATCCGTACTTTGCGTGACGCCTTCACCTGGTTCTTTGGCAAGAATCATTTGCGAATAACCAAGAATTGAAGCCAAAGGTCCGCGCATTTCATGAGCAAGAGCTGAAGCCACGCGCATCGAAGCTTCGACTTTTTCTTTTTGCGCCACTTCAGGATCCAGAGCGATCACTTTTTCTGAAACGGCTGGAGCCGCTGGTTTTGCCTTGGCTTCTGCAAGTTCTGTTTCAAGTTTATCGATTTGTTTTTCGGTAGGAACGATGATGAGCAAAGAGCCTGCGATTCCGACAAGAGCCAACCCACAACCCATCAACAAAAATTGCCACCAAAGACCTGTGCGGCCTTTCATGGTTTCACTCAAAGGTGCCGAGCTTAGGACTAACAAATTACTTTGCGGAACCATTTCATACATTCCGTAAAGATCGCCGCTTTTCAGTTTGTAAGTGTTGCTTCCGTGCGAAGAACCACTTTGCTGGGCATCTTTGAAAACAGGATCATCACGCATCACCGTCCCCAAGTATTCAGGCACGGAGTGGCCGACCGTCAGACCTGTTGATGTCACGATCGAAAAAGAACTCAACGCGCCTCTTTGCGCATCAATCAATGATTGAAATACTTCACCCGAACCGATGAGCGCGTAAGCTTTGTTTCCCTCTAAGAAAACCAAAGCCACATAGCGACCGTGTTGAGAATCTTGAAAAGGTTTTACATAAAAACGCAAATCAGAAGTGCGCCCCGCGATGGAACCCACTGCGGATTTCACGAACTCTTTTGTCCAATTGGCCGCTTTAGAATTTTCTTTAGTTAATAAAACTTGCGGTTCAAGATTTGAACCACTCACGGAAAAAGACACCGCCGCATAGTAAGGCGCCAATGAATTCCAGTTCAATTTTCCTTTTTGGAAATTATCCGCGCTGAAAGTAGAAACAACTCTTTGCAAAGATTTAAGTTCCGTTGCTAAAGAGCGGTTCATGGCACCAAGCTGAGTGCGCGTTTGCGCCTCCACCCAACTCATTCGGTCGCCATACACAAAGCTGTCTGTGCGCCATAAAACTGCGCCAATAAATACGGCTGCAACGGCAACTAAAACGGCGATGAGTTTTACTTTCATTAAACGAGTCCCTCCGTGAACTGCTTCAGCCTCCGCGCCCTGCGCTCCGGCTCTGCCGGCATCCGCCGAACCCCATTGATATTATTGTAGTTTTAGAAAGTGATAAGATGCAAGTAAGAGTCCTTTGCAAATGCCATTAAAAGGAGTAGAAGATCCTCACTATGAGTACTCATCGTTCCGATGTTTTGATTGTTGGTTCCGGCACTGCCGGGTTGGCTTTGGCCCTCAAACTTTCCTCGCAAGGAAAAGTGATTGTTCTTGCGAAAGAAACTGCGGGAGGGACGAACTCCGCGATGGCCCAAGGCGGGATCTCGGCGGTGATGTCGGAGGAAGACAGTTTTGAGTCTCACATTCAGGATACTTTGGTAGCTGGAGCAGGCCTCTGCAAAGAAACTGTCGTCAGGAACTATGTCGAGCAAGCCCCTGATCGCATTCAAGATTTGATAAACTGGGGCGTTCATTTTGATGTTCGCAAACGCGGATCTGAGGAAACTAACGAAATTGATTTGACGCGCGAAGGCGGACACAGCTTCCGTCGCATTCTTCACTTCGAAGACCAAACGGGTTTGGAAATTCATCGCACTCTTTTGGCTCGCGTTCGCGAAAATCCAAACATTGTTTTGATGGAGCGTTTCTACGCGATCGACTTGATTGTAAACAAAGAAGTCGACGCTGAGGACATGGATCCTGTTCAATGTATCGGTTGTTATGCCCTCAATAAAAATGATAACGAGGTGCATACATTTTTAGCAAAGAACACCATTCTTGCGACCGGTGGTGCTGGCAAAGTTTATCTTTACACTTCCAATTGGAGTGGCGCGACCGGTGATGGAATCGCGATGGCCTACCGAGTGGGTGCACGCATTGCGAACCTGGAGTTCATGCAGTTCCATCCCACTTGCCTTTTCCACCGTGAGTCCCGCAATTTTTTAATTTCAGAAGCTTTGCGCGGTGAGGGCGGCGTTCTTATCGACAGCAAAGGCAATGCTTTCATGTCGAAGTATCACAAACTCGGCTCGCTAGCTCCTCGCGATGTCGTCGCTCGTTCGATCGATAACGAGATGAAAAAAACCGGAGCGGAATGTGTCTACCTGGACATGACGAAACTTGATCGCGAGTTTTTAAAAAATCGTTTTCCGACTATCTTTAATAAATGTCTTGAGTACGGCATCGACATGAGTGCGCAACCTATTCCGGTGGTTCCCGCAGCTCACTACCTGTGCGGCGGAGTGATGACCGATTTGAATGGACGCACCGATGTTCCAGGCTTGTGGGCGATTGGCGAAACGGCATGCACGGGTCTTCACGGCGCAAATCGTTTGGCCTCCAACTCACTTTTGGAATGCCTGACGATGGCACACAATTGCTCTGAAGAAATCAAAACTCATTGGGCTAGTTACGAGTTTTTCAAAAAAGAACCGAAGCCCTGGACTCACCCGCAAGAATCCAACGATGACGAGATGATCGTTATCAATCACATGTGGGACGAGATTCGCCGCCTGATGTGGAACTACATGGGCATTCTTCGCTCTAACAAACGTCTGGAACGAGCACAGCACCGTCTTAAGAATATTCTTTCTGAAACAAAAGAATATTACTCCAACATGAAAATCCATTCGGACATTTTGGAGTTGCGTAACATTGCCATTGTGGCCGATTTGTCCGTTGAGTGCGCCTTGCGCCGCCATGAATCGCGAGGCATTCACTATAACATCGACTATCCGGAAAAGAGCCAGCAACCTCACGATACAATCGTGGTCCGGGGCCTGATTTGACTTGCGCCGTGAGAGCACTCACGGCAAGCTAAACTCAGTATGTACAAAAGATCAGAAGGTTTCTTTAAAGGTTATCAAGACATCAATTTGTTCTTTCAACTTTGGGAAAATCCCGAAGCGCAGGGAACGATCATCATCACTCACGGTCACGGTGAACATTCTGAATCCTACAGCCGCTTGGTGAAAGCATTTGAAAACGACAAGTGGAGTTTTTACGCGTGGGATTTGCGCGGTCACGGTCGCTCCGAAGGACGCCGTGGTTATGTGGCGGAATTTGATGACTACTGCCGTGATTACAAAATCTTCCTAGACATGGTGATGAAAGAAGAAAAGGTTCGCAAAGGACCTGTGATCTTGTTCTGTCACTCGATGGGTGCCTTGGTTGAGTTAAAAACTTTATTGCGTAATTCAGATATCAACTACACAGGCTTGATTGTCAGCTCCCCGCTTTTGGGACTTTCAGTTCCAGTTCCTTTGTACAAATCCAAAGCGGCAACTATTTTCAATAAAATTCTTCCGCAAATCACGATGGGGAACGAGCTTAAAAACGAAATGCTCACTCGCGATCCGGATGTGATTCGTGAATTTGAACAAGATGCTCTTCGCCACACGCGTGTGTCGCCAGGAGCTTTCTTGGGCTTTTTGGATTCATTTGATTTTGTTCGCCCTCGCGCTAATCATATCACAAAACCAGCGCTGTTTATTATTGCAGAAAACGATGAGGTCGTGAGTTCTTCAGAAGCTAAAACTTTCTATGATAAATTAGGAAGTGCGCAAAAAGAGATTTACATCTATCCGAATGCAAAACATGAGTTGATCAACGACATCATCCGCAACACCGTTTTTGCTGATATCAAAAAGTTCCTTGATGGTTTTTTGGAGTCTAAATAATGAAATATCTTTTAGGTCTTTTCTTAGTTCTTACAGCTTGCGCTTCTTATGAGGTGACTCCTGCCGGCCACACAATGCCGACGACAGGCGACTACATGAGCATCATCGAAAAGCATTCAGATAAAGTGCGCCGCTATTCTGGTTTTTACAATACGTTAGATATGGAAGCGACAGTCATCAACTCAGAAGTGGCAGCGGCTCAACTGCAACAGGGCGCCATGCTTTACCAATGGGACGAAAAAAGATTCGCTGAAGAAAAAACAAACTACGAAAATCGCCTGAGCAAAGAAACAGAAGTTTTCTTGAGCTTCTACACTCCTGAAAGAAAAAACGACGATCTTTTCAAAGCCAATACGATGTGGAAGATTTTCTTGGATGTTGATGGCAAACGCTACGAAGGAAAAGCGAAGAAAATCAAATTACAGTTGGCAGAGATCGAGGGGCTTTATCCTTATCACAACCGCTTCTACACGCCTTATTCCGTGATCTTCCCGGTGCCTATGCGCTCTATCGAAGGCAAACCTTTGAAGATGACAATCACGGGCGCCGTGGGCTCCGGAGTTCTTGAATTTAAACCTTAATTTTGTAAGCGGTGAAGAGCTTCTTCTTCGCTCATGTATTTTGAAAAGACGCGAAGGAAACTTCCGTCTTTTTTCATTTCAGCCAAAGCCTTTTCAAAAGACTGTTTCTCAGCGGCACTTACACGGCGCTTAGAAAGATAAAGTCCAACTTGGACCTTTTTGGAAAGATCCACGACTTTTTCAACCTGATCTTCCATCTTCTGTTTCTTTGTATGATAAGAAGTCACTAACGCTGAAAACAGTACGGCCTGCACCCGTCCTTCTTTTAAAAGTCGAAAAGCAATATCCGGAGTCGGAACACCCACCAAACGGGAGGCTTTCAAAAGACGAGTCTCTTCACTTTCTGAAATCACGGACCTATTGCCGATCATATAGGCAAATTTGATTTTTTCATCGTTCAAATAGTCTTCGATTTTTTTCCCACGAGCGAAAACTTTCTTTGCTACGGTCAATTCGCGCTGACTGTTATAAAATGGGATAAAATCTCCACCCGTTTCATATTCAGACGATTTCACCATCAAGGCCAGAACGTCGACGCGGCCGTGATTGATTTGATCAACCGCAGAAGGTCTTGGCAGTTCCGACTCGATAAACTGACAACCCATTTTATCTTTAATGATCACGATAAGGTCGTGAGCCAGCCCCTGAAGGCGGCCGTTCTCTCTATAGGCAAAGGGCTCAAAATTATTCAGCCCTACTAAAAAACGTCTTTCGCAAGTGTTCTTTGTTCCTTTTTCTTGCAGCTGGGCCGGTACCTGCTGAGCAAGTACACCGAGAAATAAAAATAAGATAAGAGAGCGAAAGAATAACATCGTTGATCCTTGCCCTCTTTCTCGGAATATTGCTTAGTAGAATAAAGCACTCTTACCGGAAAGTAAGATTCACATTTTACATGTTCGCCCTAGGATCTTTTAAAGCGGCGAGCGACTTCAATCTCAAAAAGAGGCTTCGCAAATTTAGCGATTTTTAAGCCGACACCCGTTAGCCCCGATGGCTCCATGTCAGCTAAATCATGAAGAATCGCATCGCGAATCATCTGCGCATATTTTGCAGGTGAAATAGCTTCGTTCGGAATCTGGAAATTTTTAGAATAAAGAGTTTCAATTTCGTCAAACATACGAGTTTTAATTCCGGGAGTTACAAGAAGCAGCGTTGTCACACCCGTGTCTTTCAACTCCATGCGAATGCAGTCTGTGAAAGCAGCGACGGCAGCTTTGGATGCGGCGTATGTGGAAGCGCAAGGAAAATGCATGAAAGCGGAAACGCTGGAATTATTAATAATTTTCCCACGCTTTCGTTGCAACATTCCTGGCAAAACGCCGTGGGTAAGGTGAATGAGCGCATTCACATTTACTTGCAACATTTTATAAATATCATCCATGGGCTGATCTTCAATCAAACCGCCCGTGAGCATGCCGGCGTTATTAAACAAAATATCTACAGGCGTGTCTTTCAGACGTTGAACTAAGTCTTCAACCCCACCACGTGTTGAAAGATCGGCATCCCATACCGTGACTGATTTCGCACCGGCGTTTTCCATTTCTTTGATAATGTCGCCATCGGATTTTCTTAAAACCAAATGCAAATGAGCTTTGTCTTCCGCGCACATTTTTGCGAAAGCTTTACCGATTCCCCGACTGGCGCCCGTTACTAAGACATGACGATTTACAATCTCCATGGCGTGCTCATCCTTCCTTAATTACAGTTTGAGGACTGAGTCCCCAGGTCTTGAGGATTTCAATTTCATCGGAGGCCGACATTGCTTTTTTGAACTTAGCACCGGATTGGCCACTCACACGTTTTTGACAAGACGGCCAATCCTTGTGTCGATAAACCAATCCGCCCAAGTTGCTTAAATAACTAAAGGCCTCTTTCTTTTCCCCGGGTTGACGCATCTCAGGAAGAGACGTGTCTGCAGGGACTTCCAATAAATTCACAGAATAATTATCTAAAGATCCAGAGTACAAATTGACGTAATCATCTTTGGAAAATGCGACAGCAATACGGTCACAACGTTCATTGCCGGGAATGCCGATGTGGCCGCGAGAATACTTCCACTCAATTTTATTGCGGGCGCCACGCTCTTGCACAAGCTGAGAAATCTCTTCCCACAAATCGCGATTGGAAACTTCTTGGCCTTCGGCCGTTTGCCAGTTTCTTTTTTTCCAACCCCAAATCCATTGCGTGATTCCGCGAATAAGATACGTCGAATCCGTATAGAAATGAATTTGCCCCGGTTGATTGCGCACAAACTTCAGAGCTTCTAATGCCGCCGTCATTTCCATTCGATTGTTTGTGGTGGAACGCTCACCGTCACCGAGTTCTTGTACCTGATTGGTTGGAAAAAGGACAATGCTTCCCCAGCCACCTGGCCCGGGATTTCCGGAGCATGCGCCGTCAGAAAAAATCATAATATAATCACGAGTTGTTTTTTGCACAGATCAATCCTCGCGAAGGCAGGAAGCCATGTCAATGCTCGTCGCTTCCTTACGCGGGGATTACAACATGACATCCACAAAACGTTTGAAGAAAGCACCGTCACCACAACGTGCGGTCTCTTCGTAAAACTTCGCCGCTTGTTTTGCGCGATAGTCCATAGGCTCCTTTTGCACAGGGGCCTTGGCCTCAGTTCTTGGCGGAGGTTCGGAGACTTGAGGTTTCTGTGGCACAGGATCTACTTTGGGTTCCCTCGCAGCGCTGGTCGTTTCCCGAGGAGCTTCGCGAGGTTCTTTCGGTGCTTCCTTGGGCTTTTCAGTTGTTTTTGGCGGTTCCTGCGTTGTTGGTTTTTCACTTGTTCCAAAATCCGGAGGTGACCACTTTTTAGCAGTGCTTGTCGTCGATGTGGTTGATGCTCTGGTTGACGTTGCTTTTGGTGCGGTCTTTACGGTGGCATCATATCTTCGTCGTGCTATCGGGTCCATCAGCGTGTCACGAGTGATATTGATCTTCTTCATCACTTCAGTGGCCACTTTCAATTTCTGTGGTTCATTTAAGTAACGGTCCGGATGATAAGACTTCATCAGACGACGGTAAGCCGCGCGGATTTCATCATCGGTAGCATTCTGACTTACATTCAAAACTTCGTACAAACTGCTTTGCGGATTCATAATACGACGAACTTCGTCTGCCGTTTGCGCAAAAGCTTTTAAACTTAGCAATGTGAGAAGAAGAATCAACCACTTCATTTGCACACTCCTGATTTTGAAGATTCGCGAATGGCGTCAGGAACTTTTTCAGGTTTCTTTTTGATAAGTTCTAAAACTTCTTTGCGCTCGTTTTGTGGAAGATGCGAAAGATATCCCAAGAACATTCCCATCTCTTCAGAGTCGACATTTTTTTGACTGTTCTCCAAAACTTTAAGAACGCTCTTGTCTGACGAAATTTCTTTTAAAGAAGTTGCCAAAGATCTGACACTTTCAGCTTCTACTTTCGCACCCTCTTTGGCGACCTTGGCGTAGGAGCCAAGACGTGATGCCTGCGCCGCATTTTTCATAACTTTAAGACCCGCACCAAAAGGAATGATGGAAGCGGCTGAAAAGCCTGCATCCGCAAGTTCCGAGTACGCCTGCTTCTTTGCTTCATCTGCTTTTGAGAAAGCTTCTTTTGAGGAACCCTCCGCAAAAGCGGACGCTCTTAAGTTTTGTGCCTCTATGAATGATTCATGAGCTTTCGTTGAAGAGTAAATAGCTTCTCCACCACCGGCAATGGTTCCTGCAAGAGCGGCGCCCGCTGCCACTGTCGTCAAAGTACCCGCGGCGGCGGTACCTGAAAGAACGGCGGCACCGACTCCGGCACCAATGCCCGTAGCAAGAAGAACTCCTCCGACGACAAGTCCTCCCCAGAAGATCGCCTTATCCAAGGTTTCTCTGTTCTGGGCTTTCTTGTCGTAATCCTGCAGGAGTTTGCAGACTATATCGAGCGCGCCCGGATTTTCCATCAGGAATTGTGCCGTTGCCGCGGGATTGGTGACCAAAAGATTTTGCAAAGCTTCGTCGGCTTTCTTGCTTGAAACTTCCTGCAAATAAGTTTCGTGATTTTTAAGTTCTGTTTGCACTTCACCGAAAGCTTTTTTGACATCAGCCTGAACAATGACGTCTTTGTTTTTTCTGTCGCGAAGAGCTTTTGTATAAAGCAGGAGGTCCGCTCCCGATTGTGGAGGCTTTGTCGCAAGTTCACGTTCTCGATCTGTCAGCTCAACAGCAAGATCCAGAGAATCTTTTTTTGCGACTTCTTTCCAATAGTTTTGGGTTGAATTAAGCTGCTTAAACGCATTAGCGAGAATTTTCTTTTTTGCTTCTTCCTGCATGGAGGTTTCAAGTTCTTTGTTAAAACTTTGCAGTCTCTTTTCCGCCTCCATGCCTTCCGCACAGACACCCGTATTTAGAATCTGGGTATTAAGAGCTTTGGCCAAAGCCTCGGAAACTCCCTTGGCAGCGGCATGCGAAAGCAGGCACTTGTTAAGCCGTTCTTTCAGAGCCACGACACTTAATAGATTTCCTCCCTGCTGAAGAAGCTTTTTCCCTTCAGGAGTTTGCAACTGCTTGATTTTCTCTTTATCAGCAAGAAGACCTTGAAAAGATTTTTGGAAGGAGCTCACCACCTTGGGATCTTCCAAATTCGCTGCGGTCCAGGCAATTTGTTTTGTGTATAAAAGTTCAAGATCCGCAGACGCTGCCTGCAGAGGTAAAGAACAGAAAATTATAAATAAAATCATCAAAGACGAACGAACGGTCATGCTTCGTTTTTATCGGCAGAACAGGCCCTTCATCACACGCGACCTTCGTGAAGATTGGCGTCGATTGTCCTCTGACTAATCCTTTGACAGGCCCGAAGTCTCTGGATGCATTCTGGCCCTGCTTATCGTGGCACCGTCCCTGCAATTTGAACCTCCTTGAGGAGATCCTATGTCTTTTGCTATTCGTCCCCTTCTTGGAATTTTAGCTACCGTTTTATTGGCAGGCCCTGCTTTTGCGAATAATAACGCCTCTGTGACCTCCTCGCTCGTGGTTCAACAGCCTAAAAAAGAAGGCCGTTTGTGGAGTGGTTATATTAACGTCGGCCGCTCAGCAAGCCTTTATGATTTTAAAGATGGCAGCCGCAAAGACGGAATGGACTATGCGCTTCGTTTCAACTTAAAGGCCAGCGATAACTACACGGTTCGTATTCAAGGCGGCTATTCTCAAGATCTCAAATATCCAGAGAGCGATGACTTTTCTGATACTTCTGTCAGCGTTATCAGATCTCCATTTGAAATGGGTTCGACATTCTTGCTTGGTTACCGCATAGGTGCCGTTGTTCCGACTTCGAAAGACTCTCACGTTCGTCAAAACCTGACGACATCTGTTTCCACAGCTCTCAATGTGATCGTAAATCCTGACCGTCTCATTACGGGATTTGATGTTTCTGGTTCGATCAGTGCAGCTCGCAATATTCACCAATACGAAACGGCTCTTGATGGACGTGTGAATACACAATATTCCTCAAACCAATCTCTTTCTTTAAGTTATAGCTGGGAATCCGGAGTTTCTTTGTCGGCCGATTTCCTTCACAGAAACACATGGTCTTACCAGAATGTGATGAGAGATTCTTTCGAGATGTCTCAAGAATTGGGATACCAATTCAACCCGACATGGGCTTTTGCTGTCGGTCACACAAACAGCGGTTCAACTCTCAAACCAAATGGTTCAGACTCTAACGTGCAATTCATCGACGAGAACAACTCTTTGGTTTACGCTTCAATGACAGTTATTTTCTAGAGGAAAATATGCAAGCGTGGCTGGTGGCACTTTTAATCTTACTTTGCTTCCAGCCGGTAGCCCACGCCAGCTCCCCGGCCCCTATCGACATTGTCTTTGATATTGATTGGACGACTTTTTATTCTGTCGAAGCCAACGACCCGAATCAAAAAAACAATCAAAATTTAACTGCGAATGGAAAACTCTATCGTCCGACAGATCACTTGGCCGACGTGATTGAAACATTGTTGGTAAAACATCCCGAAGTGCGTATCAGTTTTTTTAGCGGTGGTGAAAGATCGCGCAACGAAGCACTTCTAAAGAATGTTTTTCTTTCTGACGGCCGTTCTCTTTTAGAAATCTCACACCGCCTGCTTTCCAAGGAAAATCTCACTGTCGTTTCCCAAGATGAGACACTGCCATTTTCAACGCGCTATAAAAAAGTTCTCGACCAAGGCATTCCTGACTGGAGTCCACAACGGACGATTCTTATTGATGACCAGGTGGCGTTTGCAAAGCCCCCATTGATTGCGGTGAACTCGCTGGGCGTTTACAACTATCAGAATAGATTCGACGCTTCCCGCTCGCTGGAACTGCATTTCCCGGTGAGCGAAGCTCAATGGAAAATGGAGCGCAATAAAGCTCTTCTATGGTTGGCTATGATTGATTTAGCTTTTCAAAAATCTCAAAATGATTCTGTGTCTTTTTCAGAAGCGGCTCGCTCTGTCTGGAAAAAGCAATCGACAAATTCTTTATTGATCGCGCGCGGGCAGCAACTCGTGCAACGAATCGCCGCCCCTTCCTGCGGAAAAGTTTTCGCTTTCTAATTTTTTTTCACGAAATTTTTCAAAGTAATAAAGTAAGCTTTTTTGCTTGAGTCATGTTCAATGGAATATGTTTGAGGATAATATCCCTTGTTCGCAACGACTTCCGGCACTGGAACATTTTTCTGGAAGGGCTTTTTGCTTAACAAAAAGTCTCGTGTAACCATGGGCTCCAGAAAACTGATATTGCCATTATAAGCGCCATAGATATAGGTCGCCGTAAAAGTCTTTCCATGAAATTCAGGAGAACGAGGATCTATCCAGTGCCATCCCATCATTGGAACTCCGTCTGGAGTGGGAGCGTAAAAAGGTGGAATTTCTTTTGGATCCAGAGCCGTCATACAAACCGCGTGATCCCCTCCGGCACATGTGATCGCCTCTTGAACCTCGCGAGAAATGAAATAGAAATGCACATCAAAGTGTGGCAGCCCATAGATAGGATCAGGCTCGTGTCCATGCGGATTCCAGTTTATGACGATGTGATTATAAGGAGGAACATTTACAAGGGATGGCAAACTCAAAGTAAAGTTCGACATCGGCATATGTGGCGGAAGCCCCTCAAGAGCTTTATTCGAGAGTGCTACCCCCAGTGAAATGAGTTTTCCATTCCCATCAATATCGACAAACGTTCTTCCGGCACCATTTCCGATTTGAACAGCATTTCCGTAGATTTTAAAAGCCTGGGCATTGAGACCGGCAAACAGAAGACAACAAAATATAACGAACTCTTTCATGATCCCTCCTTTTGGGTTCTCTAAGAATAGAACCAGGCCCCCCTGCTTCGCCAAATTCGGAAGTGGTCCCATGCATGAAATCAGGGACGTGCGATGTCTCATTCTGAAACTTCCCCTAATTGTCCTCCGTTTAAACTTTTGACGGCTAGAAATCGTGTATTGCAATAAATTCATCGCAGGGACATTTTGCCGTGGCACTGTCAGTGCATTTGTATCTCCTAAGGAGAGAGTCTCTGCCCGTAAGCTCATATATTCGATGTGAGTTATGGGTAGTGACAAATTAGGAATGGAGAGAACTATGACTCACAAGTCGCAATTCGCAAAGGCTCTTACAGCGTTAGTTGCCTTAGCCCTCTTTGTTACGGGTTGTACAAAGACGCGAGATGCCTCACTGCCGGAAGATGCGCAAGAATCTAACTTTTCAATTTCGGAAGTAGATTCATTGCAAAAAGACAGTCAGATGAAAGTTTCAACTGACGAACGTCTTTCAAACTTAAGCTTAGGTGAGTCTTCAAAAGCCACAGCCGAAAAAGGTGTTGTCGCGGTGACGGACGTCGAAGTTCCAAACCGTTTGAAATACATGTTCAAAGGCTTAGAAATGACAGGACAAGCGGGTCACTCCTACCCGATTGCTCTCTCTGTTGATAAGCAATTCGTAACGGCATATAAAGTCGTCAGCGACGCTTCTGAATTGTCGATCCTTGAGAAACAACTCGCTCAAGTGAAAGATGAAGTTCTTTTGCAAAAACAACTTCAAAAAACAAAGAACAATGCTGAAGTTAAAACTTTGATGGCGAAGTTGAAAGAAACTCGCGCTCAAAAAGCGACGGCTTTAGCTAAAAAAGGTTCTAACATCCTTGTTCCTCTTTTCAAATTCAAAGTCACTGGCTACGGTGTTTTGCAAAGAACGAAGAATGAACTTAAAGAAGAAACTTCCACATTGCGTTTGAAGACAACAGACTGGAGCGAGGCGACTCACTTCACTATGTCGATCAATCCTTCAGACCGTATCCCTGTAGGTCTTGACCCTGCATCTCGTGGTGATATGGACCGCACTTTCGTTATGGATCGTATCAACAATAAGATCATGACGGCGGGCGTTCTTAAGAATGAATTCCAAATTCCTGTGAACACAAAAGATGATGCTCGCGTCTTGACTCTTCTTGATGTTGACGCTCTTCATGTGTTCGAAATCGGTCAATTGGGTAAAACTGAATTGACAGACTCTCAGGTTCAACAATTGAAATTGGGTTCTAATAAATCCAACGTTCGTCAATGCTCTGATGAGATCAAAAAAGCTCTTCCAGAGACTGAACAGGCGAATTGCATCCTGATCCTTCGTTACGACGTACCTGTAAAATACGTTCGTCCTGAATTGCCAGTTGTGGATTACGATGGCAACCAAGACGCGAAAATCTCTTTCAAAGAAGTTCGCGCTGGTGAAAACGTAGGTTTGGTACAAATCGAACAAAACGTTCAACCTAAGAAAGTTGAAAACAACAACGAAATGGATCCACGCACAACAATCCGCGTGGCTGATATTAAAGGTAAAGAGTTCTTCTTCAAACGTACTCTTGAAGATGCTCCTGTAACGACAATCTTCCCTCCAGGTATGGCGGGTAACTTGACGATCGTTAAGTTTGAGTTGGAAGAATCTCGCCTTGTAGTTCGTAAAGCTGACAAGCTTGTTAACTACAAATCAGGTTCTAACGATGCAGACGTTGAAGAGTTGATGTCTATCCCAGTGAAATACTTGAAGCACGATACAAAAGACGCTTCAGGTGCGGAATACTCTATGGCTCGTTTGGTTCCTGCTTCTCGCGTAGATGCTGAGTTCATCGAGCTTGACTGGACTAAAAACACTTTGACGACAGCTTACTCACCGTACGCTTCGATCAATGAGCCTTGCTTCGATTCTTTTGCTGACGTGAAAGTTTCTGATGTTGATATGCACCTTGATAAAGGTATCTTGAACTTCAGCTTCGGATACTCTACTGGTCTTCGTTTGCACTGTGTTGCTGAGTACAATGTAACTAACGATTACAACGGAACTGCGAACTTCCAGGTAACAGCTCGCTTGAAAGAACGCGTTTCATTCAAATTGAATGACGGCACAACTGATAAGTCTTTTGTTGCGAAAATTCCATTCCGTGCTCAAAACGAATTGGGCTACGGTGTATGGACTATCGGTCAAATCAATCCAACTGAGACAGGCTTGATCGGTCGCGAAGGCCAAGAAATGAACTTCCCTGTTGTTCACGATTTCCGTAACGGTAAAACACTTGTTTATACTGTGACGGGTCTTGAACCTTCTGTAGACTTGCCAGCGGATATCCGTCAACTTTACAGAGACACGGCTACGGACGTTGTTAACGCATGGGATTTTGCTTACCACCAAGCTTTCAAGGGCACAGCTCTTGAGCGCAAAGGTCGTTACGTTGAAATCCAATTCTCTGGCGATGCTGGAGTAGAAGCTAAGGTCGGTGACCTTGATAAAAACATCGTTCACTTTGAAAACAAATTCAACGGCAACCACGGCGTTCTTGGGGTTTCTCAAGTTGGTTTCAATCCACGCTCTGGTATCGTTGTAGCGGATTCTTTGATCATCTACGCTGGTAACTTGCAACAGTACGTAGCGGGTTCTCAACGCAACCTTAAGATCAGCCAAAAATGGGCTGATATGAAAAAAGAATTTAAGAAACAAGCTTTGGAAGAGTTGTCTAAACAACAACAAGCTGAAGCGGATGCTCAAAAGAAAGCGGCGGAAGCTGCGAAACCAGGTGCTTCTGCTGAACAAAAAGCTGAAGTGGCTGCACAATTCACAAAACAACTTGTGAAAATGGCCCAAGGTAAAAAAGCGGATGCGAAAGTATTCGTCAACGCTAAAAACATGAGCCTGACTTCAGGTGATGTGAAGAAAGCTGTCGCACAAATGAAATCTTTGGGCGCTGGTAAATTCAACTACTCAGCTCCACAAATGGAAAGTGCATGGATTGACCGTGTTCTTCGTAAATTTGCAGAAAACCGTCAAATGGATTCTGTTGAATTGGAAGGCCTTGTAGCAAAAGAAATGTTGGCATCAAGAGGAGCTAAACTTTCTCCTGCTCAAAAGGCAGAGCTTGAAGCCTCTGCTCGCAAAGGTGCAGTACGCACTCAATTGAATGCACACTTTAAAAATTCTCCGGGTTGTTTGTTGACTGAGCGTGATGGCTTGGCTCGTAACTTCACGGCGAGAACATTTAAAGAAGCTCTTCGTCAGACATTGTTCTTCGATATGGGCCATGAAATGGGTCACTCTCAAGGGTTAACTCATAACTTCATCGGTTCATTCGATAAAGCAAACTTCTCTAACGAAGACGGTTCTGAAACAAAACGTAACTACTCTTCTATCATGGACTACTTTGAGCCAAGCCAATTCAACTGGGATGGTATCGGTACTTACGATATCCACGCATTGAGAGCTTCTCACTTGGGTCTTTTGGAAGTGACTCCAGAATTTAAGGCAAAACTTGAAAAACAAGGTGCTGCGAAAATCCTGGTTAACGATAAGTTCATTACGATCCAAGCTATCCAAGCAAACTTTGCGAAGAATGGTTGGAATAACTTTAACAAGTACCAAATCAATGGTCTTTTGAAGCCATACAAGTACTGCACGGACATCCATGTTGGTTACGAACCTACGTGCCAACGCTTCGACTACGGTACTTCAGCTCAAGAAATCGTTGAGAACTTGGCTTTGGATTACGAAGAAAACTACGTGCAAAACTACCACAGCTGGGACCGCAACAACTTTGGCGTAGGCATGGCAGGTCGTGTGATCGGTGGCACAATCGGAACAATGTTCCAAATGCGCCAATACTTGGATGAATTGTTCTACAAACTTGTTTTGAGAAACGGGACACAAGAAGAAATCGGCGACTACGTTCAAGCATCATTGAAAGCGTATATCTTCTACAACCAAGTTATCAAAACTCCGGATGCTCACTCTTTGTTTGAAAGTGCTGACCGTTTCGTAGCAGTACCTTACCAATACAAAGAAAGAAACGAGCAAGGTGAAGAGACTGGAAAAGTGATCACAGACGTTGAAATCGTTGAAAAACGCGCGGTTCAAGATCTTGCGATCCGTGAAGACCGTATCGACACTGTGGGTGTAGAGTACGATAAAATCATGGCGATGAACTTCTTAACTATGAAGGGCTACCCTGATTACAAATACTACTCTCAAAGCATCCAGTTCTCGTTCTTGGATTTCGAGAAGTACATCCTAGGCATGGGCGCAGAGGAAAGCTTCTTCGTGAATACTCTAACTGGAATGATGTTGGATCAATTGCAACCAACGTTTACGAATGAACATGCGACGTTGTCTCCAGTTCGCGGCGAAAAAGCGACTGTAACATCAGCGATGAGAGCTTACGCAGGCATCTATGGTATCTTGAATCTTGAAGCTTCAACTTTGAGAGACAAAGACAACTTCGCGAACTTCTTCAAAGTGGGAAGCAGCGTAGGTAAAGCTCCAAGTGACCGTGTTGTTCTTAGCCAGTTGGGTGTTTCTGACAAGTCTAAGACACGCTTAAGCTACTGGGCTTTGGATAATGCGATTGCTTCAAACTTGATCTTGCAAGTGGCTGCTGAGAAGAACTTCTTCATCCAAAAAGAAGGCGAAATCGCTCCTTTGATGGAAAAAGTTGTGATCGCTCAGTTCCAGGATATGTTGAGCCAAGGTAAGAAAGCAGAAGACGTGGCAAAAGCAAAAGCTGATTTGATTGCGAAATTGAATGAGCTTAACAAAAAAGGTGAAATCGTTTCTGAAGAAATGTTGAAAGCAAATCCACAAATGACTATCGAAGGACAAGTCGAAGGCATGGTTGGTTTCAACAAACAAGTGATCGGTGTAGCAGTGGCGTTGTTGACTCAACAACAAGGTGCTGATCAGATCGCTCAACAAGTGGCTGAACAAGCAGGCCAATTGGCAGAAGCTCTTCCATTGTTTGCTCTTGACCAAAAAGCGATCAAGTCAGGTCTTGATAAGATCGGTAAAGCCATGAGCCAAACAAAAGGCATGGAAGGTCTTGCACAACTTGGCGATGCTGCAGGTCAGTTGGTAGACGGAACTCAGATCGAGATCTCTTACGGTATCATCATGAAGAACGTTGAGTTCTTGAACATGCTCACTCTTATGACGAACCCAGAGTACAACAGATAACCTTTAAGTTTCTCCTGCGCGGGTCCCGCTCTCTCCGGACCTGCGCATTTTTTTTGTTTTATTTAAATGATTAGGAGTATTTATGAAAAAGACGATTTTGTTAGGTATGATTTTGCTCGGCACGTCTTCCGCTTTTGCAGGTGCTAAAGATTTTATTGGTTCTTATCGCTTGCTTAAAGATCAAGTGGAAGGTGAAACATTCTGCTATAAAGGCCTTGATGTTGTTGAAGAAAACGGTCTTCTCAATCTTTACCGCTCTGATATAACTGAATACGGCCCGATTATCAGTGCTGAACTCAACGGTAAAAGCCGCGACGTCAAATATTCCCACGGCGAAGCGCTTTCAACAACAAAAGGTGAAGACACTGTGACGTTAAAAGATGACACTTTGACTTTTGCGTTTAACGGTCGCGAAAGCTTGATCGGCATCCCTGCAATGCGCGTGAGCGACAGCGTCGCAATCAAACTTTCTGCAGATAAAAAGACAGCTTACGTTCTTCGTAAAACATTCGAAGGTCCTGTGATTGGACTTGGCAAAAAGGGCAAAGCTCTTTGCGAGTATCAAGTTCTTAAATAAAAATCGATTTCTAAAAATAAAAGGGAGTGTTCAACACTCCCTTTTTTATTTCTAAATTCTTGTTTTTGGGAAAAGGCCTTCGCCTTTTGTGAAAAGCTTTTTCAGCCAAACTCCGAAACTGTCTTCAGGTCCCGGCAAACGTTCCACCACAATTAGTTTTTTAGCGTGAAGACTGTCAATAACGTCTTTCACGATTCTTTGGGATTCCGGCGTATGTTGAAACCGAACTCCACAGCTTAAACCATCTGGAGATTTATAAAGCACTTTACCCAGAACTTTTGTTTCCTGTCCCTCGTAATTCCAAGAAATTTCCAGCGAGTCATTGGCTTGCAAGGCAGGACCCGAGGTCATAAACATTCCACCTTGAGAAAGATTTTTGATGAAAGCCTTAGAGCCGTTCACCACGGCTTCATGATTGAAGTTGTAACGTGGTGCCGCTTCCCACCAACGCATGCGCGGGTCAAAGTATATTTTCTGAACGGAAGGTACTACGAAGTAAGCGACAATCAAAAGATCCACGAGCAGAACTACGATCAAAGCAATCAGCGTGCTCCAGTTCATGCTTGTCCAGTAGCTGTATAAATTCGAAGCAAAGATGATAGCAAGACACACCAGATACGCCCAGTAGCTCCAGCGTTTGCAAATGTAAATAAAAATTCCGGCAAGAATAGGAACGCCAACATAGACGAACAACAACGGCTTCGGCAAAACTTCAAACCAGTAGTGCAATTGTGCCGGGAACGTCCTCCCCGCTCGAACTGCATTCAAAAGAAGATTACCTAAAGGAGCCAACACATGAAGCAAAGCAAGAACGATCAGGGACCATGGTTTTGTTTTCATATAAAAATGATAAGGAACGCACAGAATCTAGACAACTAAAAAATCTTGCAGGCGTTTTTCCATTCTTATGTTCATCTCTTCCAGGCTGCGGACATTTTCAATCTTCACAACTTCGTCCATTGGATAGACGACGGCAAGCTTGATGTCTTTAACACCATTCAAATACTTCATACGGTATAAAGCCCAGGCATAGGCTTCCAATTGTTTGAAAGCGGTGTCGGAATATCGCTGAGAACCGGTTTTATAATCCACCATCCAAAGCGTTTCGTTCACGATACCCCACAAGTCGATCTGCCCTTGCATCAGGGAATCCTGGTATTTTAGAGCAAACCCCCACTCCACGTGTCCCTTTTCGATGATTTCCAAAAGTGGAATTTGTTGAGTGTTCGCCAAGAACTGAAGCGGTTTCTTGAGATCCTCGTCAGAAATTTGCAAAAGCTCTTCATAGGAAGTGTATTTCAAAGCTTCAAACAGGCGATGGGCATTGGTCCCTTGTTGAGCCCGAGCTAGACCTGTTCCCAATTGTCCTGCTTTGGGAGTATACGCTTCCGCAGTCAAAGTTTCTGGAGCTACCAATTCTGTAACAGAAATGTATTTTCTTTTTTCTTCACTCTGCGGCGCTTGCCATAAAGGCCGAAGATCTTTTTGCGCAAGATCTTGTTCCGCCATTTTTTGTGGCTGACCATTTTCAACACGCACGACATAGGCAAAATCTTTTTCCTGATGCAAACCCTCTTCCAAATTAAGAGGACAGTGAGCCGCCCAAGATTTTTTCCCGATTTTTTTATCCCACAGCAAAGTCACTCCGGATTTCGCACGAGTCAAAGCCACGTACAAAACACGGTTGAACTCTTCACTTTCGCGGTGCCGAAGTTCCTCAGTGATTTGTTCTGCCAAAATACTTCCGGCCATGGACTGAGTTTCTTCATTGCGAATCTTCAAGGACCACAGGCCATCTATTTCACGAATACTTAGAACAGGCGCATGACTGTTCCGCGGATCTTGTCCCATTCCCGGCAAAATCACCTGATCAAATTGCAAACCTTTGGAAGCATGCACTGTCATAAAGTTCACACGCTTAGGTTCAATCACCGGAGTTGCATCAGCATCCTCGCCGCCTTCATCTGTCGAAAGCGTTTCCAGGCTTGAATCGAGGAAATCTAAAAAGTTAAATCCAGGTCGACGTTCTTCTTGGCTTAATAAAGAGACCACTTTCCATAAGTTCGCTTCTCGTCGTCCCGTGGAATCAATCTTTGCCGAATAGTCGAAAAGTCCCAAATCAATCAAAGATTTTTTGAGAGTCCAAGAAAGTCCTTTGATCTCACTTTGCGCTAAAAGGTTTTTTAAAATTCTTAACGGATGGTTTTCTTCTTTTTGCTCCAACGTCTTTAGAGCTTCCTTCCAGAAAGAATGTTTATAACTGTGGCAGTAACTCGCAATCTCACTGTCACTCATTACAAGCCAAGGTGATCTTAAAAGAGCGACAAAGTTGGCATTGTCATGAGGATTCACTAAAAACTTTAAAATCGCCAAAGCATCTAAAACTTCGCGGCGCTCATAAAATCCACTGCCACTATGAAGCTGCAATGGCACGCCGTACTCTTGTGCCACTTTGGCAATGTCTTCCAACGTTTTATGAGTTCTTCCCAAAACGCAGATTTGCTCAGGGCTCACGCCGGAATTTAAAAGCTCCTGAATTCTAGCCACCGTCGTTAAAACTTCCGCCGACGTTTCGTCATCTTCTCCGGTCTCAGTTAAAAGGACTTGCACGACCGGATCGTCATTTCCTTTTTTAACTTTGTCAGGAGCCGGAGTCATCGCCGCAAACTGAGGGCTTAGCTTCGTGAAGTAATGATTGAAAAACTCAAGAACCTCAGGAGATGAGCGGTAGTTCACGAGCTTGATTTGCACGTCCCCCGCTTGGTCTTGAATTTCTTGTACTTTTTCCTGGAACACTTCAGAACGCGCTCCACGGAAAAGATAAATACTTTGCTGAGGGTCCCCAACGACAAACAATGGTTTTTCACCAATCAAATGACGAAGAAGTTCCACTTGGACGGGACTGGTATCTTGATACTCATCGACCATCCAGAAATCCCATTCGTGCGAAAACTTATTCGCAGCTTCAGGTGACTCTTGGATTATTTTAAAGGCCAAGGTTTCAAGGTCACTCATTGAAAGCAAACCATTTTCCAATTTGGTTTGCATAAAGTCCCTACAGAAATTGCGCGCTAATTCTTCAAAAAGCTCACAGTTCTTTTGGTGCTTTTCCCAAAAAGCCGGACGATAGCGAGGTTCACTTAAAAGAACATCAATGCGATCCCGCAAAGTTTCAAGCTCTTCATTGAGACTCAAAGAAAACGGCGGAGTCGCTTTACGGAAAACAGGCTTTGACGTGAACTCCCAGAAACTATCCAGTCTTTCAAAAAAACCGTCCCAGTTTTGGTTCGAGACCGTCCAATCAAAACCAGCCAGAGACTGTGCGTACTCTTGCCATTTTTCATTTGAAGCTTCTTGCATGATCTCTGTGCAAACACGCTTTAGCTTTCCAGAAATATCTTGGACGATTTTTGCCGCTTCTTTTTGAAGTTCATCTTTCGCGATAAACTTCATCTGCGGAAAAATCACGTTTTCGCCAAAATATTTCAGCAAGGCCCCTTCCAGGGTTTGAAAATCATATTCTTCCAAAAGTTCCTGCAACTGCGGATTTTCTAAAAGGTACTTGCGCATGATTTTGCGCGCACCTTTACGAATTTCCGATTCACTCATGATTTTATAGTCAGGTGTTAAACCAATAGCGGAACCATAACGAGACAAGAAAAGACTTAAAACCCCGTGAATCGTTGAAATCTGAACTTGGGATTTAGAACTCACGTATTGGAACAAATCATCACGACCGTCGTCCAAGGCTTTACTCAAAAGTCTTTCTTTGAGCTCTTGCGTGGCTTTTCTTGTAAACGTTGTTACGACGATGCGTGGAAACTTTCCGTTTCTGTTTTTAAAATCACTCGCAAACTTTAAAAAAGTTTGTGTCAGAGTCGTCGTTTTCCCCGCCCCTGCACCTGCGCGCAGGATCGTGTTTTTTAATTCAGATGTGGTGCCCGACATTGTCGCCTCCACTCGCAGTTTACGCAGGTTTTATATTCGGCAGGTTCCGCTTGGCACTCGCCTTTTTTGATTCGGTCCAATGTCGACATTAAAACGGTGCTAAATTCCGTCATATAACGTTCTTTGGCTTCAAAGGTGGCGTTTTTATCTTTACGTTTTGAGGCTGGATAAAGCATTCCTGCTAAATCTTCGATCTTAAAACCTTTGCGCTCAAAGTTTCTAAAGACATAGTAAAAAAGACCTATAACTTCGCCGCCGATGTCTTCGAGAAGTCCCTTCTCTATCACCCACATATAAAAGAGCAATTGAAGTTCACGGTTTTTAAACCACGAACCGTGGGCGGAAATTCCGCCGGCAGAACTTTTGTAATCCACAACAACCAAATGATTGCTGTCATCGCCGTCGATACGGTCAATCTGCCCTGAGATGCGGAAGCAATTGTCTTTGGGCTCCCGCGAGATCTCTTCCGTTTTTGGATCAAAATAAAATTCAAAGCGTTTTTCACGCGCGAGTGTGCGGGTCTTTTTAAACTCTTCACGCCAGCGCTTTTCAAAATCCAGGAATCTTAAACCTAATTGAATGTGTTTCTTTTTTAAAGGAACCCACAATCGTTCGTCAGCAAAAAGGAGTTTCTTTTCAACACGGACAGCTTCAAGAATCTGTTCTAGCTCTTCTGCCTTCCAGTCAAAGCGCATAGGCTCCACCGTCAGCTTTTCAAAAAGAGCATGGGCTAATTGCCCGCGCGTGCGGTGATCCACATCTAAATCAACGTCAGGAAGATCTTTGAGTTTAAAATATCTTTGTGCCGCAAACATAAATGGGCACTCAAGGAAGCTCTCTACTGCAGAAGCGGAAATGCGCGGAAGCTCTGAAGAAGAAATCAATTCAGGCTCTAGCTTTCCTAAATCCTGAGCAATGCGCTTTTGAATATTTTCCTTGCGCGAGACAATCCATGGACGGCCGCCGCGTTCTTCAGAATGCTGAAGTTCATCCCAGCGCGTCTCTTTTGGAAGCGTGAGCTTTTCGTGATCTCCCTTAAGACTCATCCAAAAAGTCGCCGGAGAACAAAGTGAGCCACTTAAATCCGTCGCGCCAAAGCAATAGATATCTTGAACACTTTCAGCCTCCGCCAAAAGACGAAGTTCAAACTCCAGATCACTTTGATCAGGATTGTCTAAGTAAAAACCAATATCTTTCGCAAGTTCGAAGTAATCTTGCCCCGAAAGCTGTGTCTTGTTTCGACCGCGCAGAGATTCGTCCGTTAAGCCAATGAAAATACGGTACTGAGCTTTTTCACTGTGCGCAGACATAAGTTTTGTCACCATCACACCGCGAGGATTTCCTTTTTCTAAGGTGTATTCTTTAGCGGCGACAATGCTTTCAAGATAACTTAGCCATTCTTTCCAGATCAGTTTTGTGGAGCTCGTAGCGTTTTGCAAAAGTTCACGCAAGACCACTTGAACGATATCCGTTTCAGATGAATTCCAGTAAAGCAAAGCTTTAGCGACAAACTCGTCGCGTCCCAAAAGACCTGTAAGGTCTAATTGTTCGTGAAAAACTTTATAGACAATGTCATTGCGTGCAAGGTCTTCATTCACATAAAGACTTTTAAACAAAGATCTAAATTCTTCATAGCGAAGCTGCTGCGACTCTTCTTTATCAAAAAAAGAAATTTCCAAATCCGAACTCGAAAGGCGACCACTCTTAGAACGAAGCAACGCCAGCCAACGAGTGACCGAAGGTAAGCTTTGTGCTTTGTGAGTGATATCCTTTTGTGCAGGAATTCCTTCTTCTTCAAGATAAGCTTGCAAGACAGGCCAATAAATTTCGATATCGGGAGCGATCACAGCAATAGACTCAGCCGCGATTCCCGCATTCAACCATTCACGAACTTGTCCGACGCTGTGTTTGATTTCCGCAAGCATTCCTGAGAAGCGCAAAACTTCAACGCGCTTTTCTTTTTTAGCAACAGCAGGAAGAGTTTCAATCTTTTGGCTTTGCGCCCGCAAATCCTCGTAGGGTTTTAAAAGAAAATGGAAATCGGATTTCCAAGAAGGATTAGGTTCCAAAACAATAACATCTACGGAGCGAGAAAGAACCCTCAGGATCTCCGCCTCCACACGAGAGATCTCGCCACTTAAATCGACGATCAACGGAATATTCCAAACTCTTTCAAGTTCATTGAAGTTTTGCAAGTAAGCTGTGATCCAGTCCGCTGTGATAATGCGATGATCCTGTAAAAGTTTAAGAGCACAAAAACGCGCTCTTAAATACCATTCCTTCCAGCGATTCATGGACTCGGGGTGTGACGCAAACCACTCTTCCAGGCGAGATGTCCCTTCCGGATGGAAAATGATTGCCGCCATTTGATCGATGTACGAGAAGACCGTGTCTTCGGCAGAAGAGTTCACACCTAAAACTTCGGCATGCTCATCCATGATTGTTCTCAGAAGAGATCTGGCAAAAGGATCGCTCACCAAACGAAGACCTGGATCTAAGCGCTTTAAAAGAATTTTCCAAAGGTCACTGGCACGCAAAACAGATTCGTCGATGTACTGACCTTCGCGTCCCAGAATTTTTTGTTGAAGTTCGAACTTTGTGCGCAAATCCGAAACAAGCCACGACTGTTCCCGTGGATTATATTTCGCAAAGATCTCCGTGATTTGAGATCGACTTTCTATCGGAATAATTTGCAGCATTTCTAGATTACCGGCGTTGTTTTAGTTTTCTCTTCTTGCCGTTATTATCCGTGAATTTGAAGTTAGCATCAAAGCTTAAATCAAAACTGAGACTCACCATATAACGAGCGTCTCCAGCTTGACCAGGGTAGAACCCTGTCTCTTCCGTGTAACTAACTGCATCTAACTGAAATATTAATAAATTAATTCCCGCGCCATAGCTGAGATATCCTTGATTATAACCCGCGCGTAAATCAATCATTGGCAAAGAAATCTCAGCACCGACGTGGATTTTCTTTCCCAACTCAATATCAGGCTCCATTAAATGTCTTGCTTCGAGTCCCAACGCCAAGTCCAGACCCGGCAAATCCACACCCAGTCCTGCACCAAAAGTAAGATTCTGCTCAATATGAGGAGGCGCATCGCTTCCCGCAGTTTGTTTAAATGCGGTACTACCGACATCTTGCCATACCAGGGCTAAGGTTGGTTTTAAAACAGGTGCCTGCAATTCCGTTGAAATCGCCAGATCCAATCCGTAGCCCGTTCCCTTATTCTGGAAATTAGTTCCAATGTCTTGAAGACTTGAAGCATCCGCGACATCGGAAACTGCCAACTCCTGAGTATTTCCTCCCCAGCGATTGACCCTTTTTAAACTCATTCCCACATATGTCGCCGGGCCAATCGGAAAAGCCGAGCCTAAATAAACTGCTTCGTCATTTCTAAAATAAGTTTCAAACTGAGGAAACGCGGGATTGTGCAACTCAACGGACACTTCGCTGTCGTTCAAATACCCTAGAGCAATGAACGGCAGAGCAACGGCAGCTTTACCAGTCGCTTGCGCCCACATTTTTTTTCCGTAAAACTGATTGAAGGTCGAGGGGTCGTTAGCATCAATGCTTTGAAATGCAGAGAGGTTTTCTACAAGCTCCGTGTTTGTTCCTACTGTCAGTTCCATCAACTTGATATCGAGAACAGAACCTTTTCCAAGAGCTGCGGGATTCACAAACAACGCGTCTGCACCGCCTACGAATGGCGCGTAGACTCCGCCCATTCCGCGAGCGCGAATAGAGCGCGCGGTATCTCCTAAGGACTGCGCCCAAGAGTTGCTAGAAAATAAAATAAGAACAAAAAACAAAATTCTCATGGTTTCGCAAGCCCCGGACAACAGTCGATTGTAACGTCCACTTTCGGTGGCGATTGAGCATTCAAATCAAAAGAAATATTTGCAATGTTACAAGAGGCCGCCATTCCTACACCGAGGTTGGCATCCTTAATCATTCTTCTAAAAATACGACGCATTTTATCTGTCACCGCAGATTCATCGGTATTTAAACAATTGATAGGATCGGCAATATCTGCAGGCAATCCCAAGTCAGGCCATGTCGGCGGATTTGTGTGTCCTAAGTCCGTCCAACTGATACCAGCGGGAACACCGGGATCTAAAGATTGTGGTGTTGTCTTATCCAAAGTCGGCACCGCTGTCTCGCATAAAGTTTTAGCGGCATCAAATGAAGAACCCGCAGTTCCTCCTGTGAGTTGATCACCTAGAGCCGAAAGATTTTCAAACACAAGTCCCAAGCCTGCGATGATTCGATTCATATCTGCATCTGACAAGCGTCCTGCGACGTCAGCGATAGGACAAGAATCTGCCCCCGCATCGACAATACCGTTTCCTAACCCTGAAGATTCGGTATCAAACTTTGCATGAATCGTTGTCGCCATGCGAGTGAGTCCAAGAATCGCCGCAAAAGCATTTTGTTGATTTGTTCTTTCAGCAGCTGTCGCCCCAATGCTTTTAAGAACGGTGATAGCGTGGTCGCAAGCCGTCACATCTACGACTTTATTTGCATAAAGTTGCAGAACGAACTCAAACATTTTTGTCGAAGTCACATTGCTTAAATTATGAATAAGGTCAAAAAAAGAAATTCCGCATTTACCGCCATACGCGTGCATCAGGCTTGTTTTCACATCGTTTCGAGCCTGATAGCTGGCAGATAGCTCATTGGTCATGATGTCAATGGCACCATCCCAATCGAAATCATCCATTTTGTTTTTTGCATCCAGATATAAAGCTTCATCTGAGTCGGTATTGGAATACTCAGTCAACACATTAGGCTGCCCACACGAGGTGGTCAGCAGAAGGCATAAGAGAATGATCATTAAGTTTCTGTACTTCATATTCATCCTTAAAAGCGGTACGCGAACTTAAATGTATAACGTCTGTCTTCTTTAGGTGTATCAACTGTGCCGACTTCTTCGCCGTAACTCGCGACCTGCCATTGGAAACGTTCTGATGACAGTTCCATACCTGCAGTCCAATACCTTTGATTATATCCGGCGCGGAAAAAGAACACATCTCCGAAATTGAATTCCATCCCAGCATGAAGCAGCTTCGCTTTGTCAGGTTCATCACCTGATGTTAATAAGCCACGGTACTCTACCGTCCACGAAGAACGGAGATAGTTCGTGTGTATCGGAAAGATTGCAGCAGCGACATCTACATCTTGTTTTACCAGATTGGGACGAGTTGCTGTGTCTAATCGGACACCATGTGACTGATCGAAACTTGTGCCACCCACATCACGAACAACGGCTGTGATTGTTGGAAGATACTGCCACGGAGCCGAGAGAATCAAACCCACATCTGTTGAAAGCCCCACGCCTTCACTTGCGATCGAACTGTAGGAAAGAGGACCCGTCGAACTGAGCGAGGAATTGTCGACTTCGATACGATTGATCAGTTTCGTATTAAAGCCAAGCTTGATACGACCATCAAAGAAGCGAAAGTTGAATCCCAAAACAAACGCCAAGTCGTTGCGATAGTAAGTATCAATTGTCGAACCATCGTTCGACATCTCCGCATCTAATAAATAGTTACCGTAAAGACCGATACCGAAATTTCTTCCAACGAAGGAAGGAAAAACTTGAGCCTTGGCATGATAGTAGGCACTTCGTTTTTTATCTAAAGCCGGAGCGACATCTTCAAGGCTGTAAGGATTTGCAAATGTCTTTTCACCATAAAAGCCTTGCGTTTGATAACCGAACTCCACCTCGGGGTCGATGATCGTACCATAAAAATCACGAAGTTTTCCAAGAGCGGCGGGATTGACCAACAAAGCCGTTTCATCATTTGTAACTGCAATACAAGCGCCGCCCATTCCAAGGCAACGCACACCTGAATAAAAACTGCGACGCTCACGCGCATTCGCATCATAGGCGAATGCCATCACAAAGAAAATCTGTATGAGCGCGATCCACAAAATCCTTTTCATAGATACCTCGCTAAAGGTTTTCGAACTATATCGAAAAACTTATCGGCAGATCTCGGACTCATATTGAGACACTTTGAGAAAATACCGTCCAAAGTCCAGCCAGTTCAAATACATCTGTCTTCTATTATTTGTGAGTTAAGACCTACGTAGTAATTCCGATAAGTATTTATATTACATCGGACTCTATGAAGGAGAAGACAATGCAGTTCAATAAGGCAACAGCGACGATTCTAGCTATGAGTTTGGCAGCGTTACTTACAGGATGCGAAGCCGAACAAACAGAAAAAGACATGTTGGCGGAAGCTCAGTTCTGCCTCGACAAAGCGACGGACTCTTCTTCAGCAACAGCCTGCATGAGTAAAATCGACGGACTGACTTCCGAAAAAGCCTATGCCCTTCGTTGTGCTGCCGGATTTATCGGTGCCGAAGTCACAAGCCCGGAAAATCTTTCTAACGCTTTAAATGCTATTAATGGAAATGCAGGTGCTGCGGGAATGCTGTCTGCTCTTTCGTTCCCAAGCATGAGTGCCGTCAATTCAACATTCAGCGATTGCAATAACTCTGGAAGTGCCGGAATGAAGTTGATTGCGGCCATGGCGAAAAGTGCGACGACACTGGCAAGCATTGCACCAATGGGTTCTTGTGGTGCGGATCTTTCAGGCTGTGATACAGCTGAAATTACACAATCTATTAATGATTTAATTACGGGTCTTAACGCCAATGATCCTGATGCTGAATCCACCGTTACAACAATCGTAACTTCAATCCAAACAGTCTACACATCGACTTGCGGCTCTGGTACTAGCACAAACGATGAGATTTGCGGTCAGATTACTTCCGCCGTCTCTAACTCTGGATACGATATTGCGACAACAGATCCAGATCAGCTTGTCGCCATTGGTAAAGAGTTGCTACAAAACTGGAAGAATTAAATAAGCAATCTCCAAAAAAGCAAAAAGCCCGCCTCATATAAAGCGGGCTTTTTTATTCTCAATTTCTTTTATTTTTAAAAATCCAAATTCAAACGAGTTGCATACACACGGCTTTCAATCGGTGTATTCTTCGTTCCAACATCATCCGCATAACTCACTAGATCCAAGTTGAAGATCCCAAGCTCCGCAGACAATCCCGCAGTCCAGAAGCCTTGGCTTAACCCCACACGATACTGCCCTTTCCACCACGTACTCACTGTCCAATCGAATTCAAAACCTAAGTGAACACCTTTTCTCCAATTGAAATCCGGATGTCCCAGGTCACGAATATCAAGAACACCGCGACCGCCAAAGATCCACATGGACGGATATTCCCAACGAGATCCTAAATCCACCACACGATAAAGTTTTTCAGGAGTGCCATCCTGTTTTTCTTTATTAAGAAGTTTCATAGTTTGCCCGAATCCTACTTCGCCGACGTTACGAACAACGGCTCCAAATGTAGGACGCGCCAAACGAAGTACCGACCAAATTCCTGAATCAGGAAGTTCCGGGGTCCACAACAATCCGACGTCCGCGTCGACGGTGTAACCTTCAAGCAGATCTTCTTTCTTAACGATCTCGCTGCTCTTCGCAAGATCAATAGCCGCGATGGGCTCACTAAAAAATCCACGATTTACAAACTTGCCAGTGATACCCCACGAAAGACGGCCATGATCAAACCAGTGAAGATCGTCTCCGTATCCCATAGCCAAGGTAGTATCAGCGTAGACCGTCGTATTAAGAGTCGGGCCAATCTGCTTGTGCATTGCGGTCTCAACACTCAGATCCAAAGGAATAAATGCCATTCCCCAATTAGGTCTTACCCACACACCTTCAAGCGGAGCTGCGCGAATCGAGTAGACGTCACCATAGTGTTTTTCAATAAGCTGCAAATAAGCTGTTTGCTTTTCAGATTCCGTCTTATTGGATTCTTCAATGTCTTTATATTCATTGTAAAAATCCATCGCTCCCGGAGTTCCCGCAAAACTCATGGAAAGATTGATCTGCCCGTCTTCTCTTCTCGCCAAACCCGCCGGATTGTAAAACAGTGCTGTGTAATCATTGGCAACGGCCACAAACGCATCTCCCATTCCTAATGCGCGCGGTGCTTGATAATGATGATGAATGGTTGTGCTAATGCTTTCTGCTGATGCAACAGGTCCAGTTAACAGTGCAATAAGGCCTGTGAGGAACAACGATCCTCGTTTAGACATATTTTTGCCTCCAAATTTTTCGTTAACTTGATTGTAGACATAATTTATACTTTGTCTTATGCGAGTTTTTCTTCCTCTCTTTTTTTTGACCTTGGTCTTGACTGGTTTTGCCACATTGGCAGCACCTCAAACAACGACCACTTTAGAAACCACACCGCTTTCTGCGGAAGATGATCCTTTGCTCGCAACTGTCACCCCGTCCATGATCAAGGAACGTCCCACTTTTTACTTAAATACTTCCGTGGGATTTGCGGGAGGAAACTACATCGAAGGCGACGAATATCATCAAGGACCGTTTTTAGCTTTACGCTATATTCCTATGAATGAATCGCTGCCTGTTTGGGATTATCAAGTCGAAGTGAATAACGCCAACTTCGTCGGCCTCTCTGTGGGACGGCGTTGGTACTGCTGCCCCGAAGAAACCTACATGCCGTACGTGCGTGCCTCTGCAAATATGTTTTTAGAAGGCTCTGGAGAACTGGGTGGACTTGTAGAAATCCGCCGTCTGCGACTTCGTGGTTCGATTGGATTTGGAGAAAGTTTTATCTCTGAATTCGGTGTGGGTTATGCGATTACGGGACCCGATATTTTTGCGCAATTCGGTTATAACTTTTCTTTCTAAGTTTCTTTTTTCTGATTTTCAAGCCACGCCAGCAAACGATCGACTTCTTTTAAAAGATGTTGCTCGTCGCGATTGTTGTGCAAAACAAAATCAGCTTCTTGCTCTTTAAACTGAATCGGAATCTGGGAAGCAATTCGCATATCGATTTCATCGTCCGTCCACTTGTTACGGCGCTGAAGACGCTCTCGCTGTTGTCCCTTGGTACAACTCACCACAATGATTCCATCAAATTGATCTTGAGCCCTGGTTTCAAAAAGCAAGGGGATGTCGTAAATAGCCAAAGGCTCTTTCATTCCTTCAAGCAAACGACGGCGACGGCGAGTTTCCTCTCGCACCAACGGATGAAGAATCGATTCCAAGCGATGCAAAAGTTCGGGATGACCGAAGACGTGTTGTCCTAATTTGCGACGATCTAATGATCCATCTTCCAAAAGAAACTCACTCCCGAAGGCATTGATGACAGACTTAAGTCCAGGAGATCCCGATTTCACGACTTCTTTGGCAATTTCATCGGCATCAATGACAGGAATGGAATGTTCTCTAAGCATACGGCTCACGGTGCTCTTGCCACAAGCTATACCTCCGGTCAGTCCTATCCATTTCATAGACAAATCTCCTTAAGGATTAGTTTTATTTTACCGATAGACTTCTCAAAGGGGAACAGGAATTCATGTCTCAGCCCGTAGAGCAGTTTGGTAAGTACATTCTTCTAGAGCGTCTCGCTGCAGGCGGCATGGCCGAAGTGTACCTGTCTAAGTCAACGGGAGCGGTTGGCGTCAATAAGTTTGTCGCTATCAAACGCATCCTTCCCCAATATTCCGATCATCAAGAATTTATTGAGATGTTTAAAGAAGAGGCAAAGATCGCCGTGAATCTCAATCACGGAAACGTTGTCTCAATTTACGATTTCGGTGTGGAAAGAAGCCAGTTCTTCCTTGTCATGGAATACGTGGAAGGAAGAAATCTTCGTCAAATTCTCAATGAGCTTAAAAAGTCCAACACACAATTCATCATCGAACAGATCGTTTACATGATGAAAGAAGTGGCTGCCGGACTTGATCATGCTCACCGCTGCATCGACGGCACAACGGGAAAACCTTTGAACATCGTTCACCGTGACATGAGTCCGCAAAACATCATGGTCAGTTTTGAAGGTGAAGTAAAAATCATCGACTTCGGTATCGCTAAAGCAGAAACACAGCTCGAAGCTACAAAAGCCGGAACTCTAAAAGGGAAATACGGCTACATGAGTCCCGAGCAAGCTGACGGTCAAGCCATTGACCCACGCACGGACATTTTCTCTTTAGGTATTGTTCTTTGGGAGCTTTTGGCCAATGACCGTCTTTTCACTTCCAACAGCGAAGCGGCGATCTTAAGAAAAATCCGTGAGTGCCAAGTTCCTTCCATCCGTAAGATCAATCCTTCCGTTCCTCCGGAATTGGAAAGAATTGTTAATAAAGCTTTGGCAAAAGATAAGAGCCTTCGCTATCAAACAGCGGCAGCCTTGCACCGCGATCTGAACCGTTTCTTGAATACGCAATATCCTGAGTTTTCTCCTCACGATTTCAGCGTTTTCATGAAGAACGCATTTTCTGCGGCCTTCCTTGAGCAACGCCGCAAGCTCGTTGAGTTTGCGAAAATCCAAGGAAACAATCCGGAAGATAAAACCGTTGTGACACAGACGGATCTTCGCGGCAACTCAGCACCTCGTCCTCCTGCAGCTGCACCCGCAGCCGCAGAATCCAGTGACGATGATAAACTGAATCTGGATACCTCCACAGATATTCGTGTGAACTTGGATAATTTGAAGCCACCTCCACGTCCAACGGGAGCGGCTCCAGCCAACACTCATACGAATACCAATATCACGCAAACTCGCACGCAAGCTACGGGCACCTTTGCCTCTGGCAACAACACGATGACTCGCACTCCTTCTGGAGGATATGCGGGAACTCGCCCGGCTATTCCGAAGTCAGCGTCCTCAGCATCGTCGATAGAAAATATCACGGGCATGGCGATGAAGGCTGTGATCGGCTTGATCCTTATGATCGGTGGCTGGTGGGTATTTAATAATTTTGTTTCGAAAAAATCTCCTAACAAAGCACCGGCCGCTGTTGGTATGGCGCCAGTGACTTCCGGTGGAGAAAACCAAGCCAGCAACAACAACGGTATTCAACAAACGGATTTGTCTGCGACATCTCCTGAATACACCGTCACGCTTTATAGTAATCCAGACCGCGCTCGTGTTGTCATTGACGGTGTGGATACGGGTGAATTTACTCCCGCTCGTAAAACGGTGAAAGCCAACACACCGTTCAGCCTTCGTCTTGTTAAAGAAGGTTACACGGATTTAGTGACAACAATCACTCCGACTTATGAAGCATATTCATTCACGGGAACGATGCAAAGACTTCCTCGTGTGGCTTCAGTCATCATCAATATCGTGAATGGTGGAGCCAATCCAGAACTTCGCATCGCCGGAGTTCCTGTTAACATCAAACCTTCCGGAGATGCTTATCTCATTCAAGCGGAAGTTGGTGTTAAGATTCAAGCACGCAATAAAACCACGGGACTTTCAGCAGAAACCACTGTCACAGTTCCTGCGGATCAACGAAAAATTTTAGACTTGTATTTGAAGTAATCCCCTTCGTTATACATTTGCAACTTGGGAGTTATCATCATGACGAAGCCCACCACTTTGGGACATTCTATTCTTAGCATGCGCGGTCGCAATCCCAATCACACCGCTGTGAAATTTAAAGCCAATGGTTCGTGGACTTCAAAAACTTGGCCGGAGTATTACCAAGATGTAGAAAACGTCGGCTCTGCCCTACTTGCCATGGGAATCAAAGAAGGCGACCGTGTTGCGATCATGGCAAATACTCGTTACGAGTGGTCGGTCATGGATCTTGCGATTTTCGGTATCAAAGCGATCACTGTTCCTATTTATCAGAACAACACAGCCGAAGATGTTGAGTATATTTTAAATAACTGCCAGGCACGCGTTTTGGTTTGTGAAACTCGCGGCCCTTTGAAAATTTTCGAAGCTGTCAAAGACAAATGTCCAACGATTGAAAAGTTGGTGGTCTTCGAAAACACTTGTCCTAATCCTGACGCTATCACCTGGGATCGAGTGCACAAGATGGGACAAGACTATTTGGTCAAACATCCCGATCAATATCGCAGAACTTGCGAAACCATCGTAGCTTCAGACACAGCCACGATTCTTTATACATCTGGAACAACAGGAAGACCGAAAGGCGTGGTTCTTACTCACCTTCAGGCTTTCAGTGAAGTTTCAGAGGCTTTTCCTTTCTGTGGAGCCAAAGAAGAAGACGTTTCACTGAGCTTCCTTCCGTATGCTCACATTTTAGGCCGTATCGAACATTGGGGTCATTTGTATATTGGCTTCACAATGGCATACGCCGAAAGCTTAGAAAAGATTCGTGGCAATCTTACGGAAATCCGTCCAACTATCATGGTTTCTGTTCCGCGTATTTTTGAAAAAATCTATGCGGCTATTTGGGCGCAAGTACAAACACAGCCATTGAAGATGAAAGTCTTTAATTGGGCTCTTTCCATTGGTAAAAAAGTCGGCGAATACAAAATGAGCGGACAGATACTGCCTTTGGATCTTTTGGTAAAATACGAAATGGCTCGCAAGCTGGTTTTAGGAAAAATCACCGAAGCTTTTGGCGGTCGTTTGCGTTTTGCTATTAGCGGCGGTGCTCCGATTTCAAAAGACATCGCTTTATTTTTTCACTCTGCAGGAATTTTAATTCTGGAAGGTTATGGTCTGACAGAAACAACAGCGGCGATCACTGTGAATACACCTTTTAACTATCGCTTTGGCAGCGTCGGTCGTCCGATTGGCGAAGTGCAATTAAAAATTGCTGAAGACGGAGAAATCTTAGTTAAAAGCGACAAGGTGATGAAAGAATATTATCAGAATTCGGAAGCAACGAAAGAAGCTTTCACAGACGGTTGGTTTCATACGGGTGATATCGGTGAAATTCTTCCCAGCGGTGATTTAAAGATCACGGACCGTAAAAAGGATTTGATTAAAACGGCCGGTGGTAAATACGTGGCACCTCAGCGCCTTGAAGGCTTGTTAAAACTTTCTCCATATATCGCGCATGTGCATATCCATGGCGATCAGAAGAAATACATCGTGGCCTTGCTGACGATGGACCGCCCTTCCGTTGAACAATTGGCGAAAGAAAAGAATGTCAGCTACAGCGATTGGAATTCTTTGGTGAATTCTTCTTTTGTGCAAGATATTGCCCGCAAAGCTGTCGCTGATGCCAATGCGCAACTGGCAAGTTACGAGAGTATTAAAAAGTATTTGGTTCTTCCCAATGAATTCACGATTGAAGGCGGAGAACTTACTCCTTCTTTGAAAGTGAAGCGCAAAGTGTTGGATCAAAAATTTAAGGATAAAATCGAAGAATTATATGTTTAATACGACTTAGGGACACCATGAATTGTGTCGAGCTCTTTACGCAAAAGGCAAAAGAACATCCCGAGCGGACGGCCATTTGGCTTTCTCCGACGGAGCAGATTTCTTTTGCCGAGCTTCTGCACCAAGGCGGTAAAGCCCAAGTCACCTTGCGAAAGATGAATCTCAAAGCTGGAGATTCATTGCTGCTTCTGGAAACTTTGACTCCCCAACTCTATGCGATCATTTGTGCTGCATTAGGTATGGGGGTTTCGGTCATCCTGGTCGAGCCGTGGATGCCAGTCACAGACATTGAACACGTTATTAATTTGGTAAAACCAAAACTTTTCGTCACTCGTTGGTGGGGATACCTCTGGGGTCTACGCGTTTCTTCCATTCGTCACATTCCCCGTTGGATGCACGTAACAAATCTTTTTAAAGAGTCGACTTCCGATTTCAAAGCGGAATCCGTCGATCCCCAGATTCCTGGCATTATCACTTTCACAACGGGAACTACGGGCAAACCAAAAGGCGTGCGCCGCAATCAAGGCTATCTCGTTGACCAGTATCATGCTTTGAATCACTCCCTCGGGCTTTCAAAACATGACGGTCCCGATATGACTTTGTTTGCTAACTTTGCGTTAGCGAATCTAGCAGCGGGCCGCACTTCTGTAATTGTGAATCCGAAATGGAAAAAGACTCAGCTTGAACACATCTTTGCCCTTCCCAAAGAACAGCAACCCGTGACACTGACAACGGGCCCTGCATTTTTGTTAGAGCTTTTTAAATATCAAAATATTTTACCTGAGCTTAAATCGATTCATGTCGGTGGCGCACTGACCGACACGTGGATTTTCAAAGAAGCTTTTAAACGCTGGCCCAAGTCTCAGTTTCTGCATCTTTACGGAAGCAGTGAAGCTGAACCCGTCGCTCACGCCGATGCGCGTGAAGCCGTTTCTTTTTCTGAAGGGAAAGGATATTTTCAAACACTTTTCGTCGGTCATCCGGCCTCTGAAATTCAATCAAAATTTGAAGACACGGGCCTTTGGGTGACAGGTCCTCATGTTTGCCCTGAGTACATTGGCAACGCGGAAGAAAATAAAAAGAACAAGCATAAAGACTCAGAAGGACATGTCTGGCATTCGATGGGTGACCGTATTGTCTCGGATGAAAAGGCTGGTGGTATTCCGGTCGAAGTCAGCAATCTTTGGAAGATTTTGAACTCGAGCAACAAGTGTACGCATTTTTAAAATCCAGCAAAGCGTTTCTTCATAAATCCCGAACCGGTCTTTGCTTAGTCGGAGAAAATCTGAGTGGTAAAGAACTGGAAATTAGAAAAACATTCCCGGTCATTCAAGCCGTGCACGAAGCTAAAATTATTCGCGACAGACGACACCGTGCCCGTATTGACCGTTTACAAAGTTTAAAAAAGGCAGGTCTTCATGACCTTTAAAATCTTAGCTCGCTCTGAAACATCAGATAAATCAGCGTTCGACACTTTATTCGCGAAAACACCTTCTCTCTTGCGCACAACAGAGGAAGTCTTCGGTATGGCGCCGGAGGCTTGGACTCAAGCTCTGCTCAGTCGGCCATTACCATTCCCTTGCGAATTCTGGATCGCCACTGAGAATGACAACGTCATTGGACGCATTGGTGCGAACTTATCGCCGTTCTATAAGGATCACGGCTATCTTGGTTTTTTTGAAGCAAAAGATAAATCAACGGCGCATTCTCTTTTAGAGAAAGCCAGTTCCTGGTTGCGTGCAAAAGGTGTCAAAGCGGCAGTAGGACCTGTGAATTTAAACACTTGGCTTCCCTACCGATTCCGCACGGATTGGAAAGACCCACAGGTTTTTTCTTGGGAGCCAAACCATCCTCGTTCTTATTCTGAATATTTTGAATCGTTTGGCTTTCAAAACCACGCATCTTATCACACCAATGGATACACGGGCTTGAAAGATCTTTTCGAGAGCACGAAAGCGGACTACGAAAAAGCTTTGCAAAAAGGTTTTTCATTCAGACCATTGATCGCAGAACAAATGCTGCAAAAAGATATTCCGTCTCTTCACCGTATTACGATGGCGGCGTTTCAAAAGAATTTTCTCTTTGAGCCTGTGCCCCTAGACTATTTCAAAGAATTCTATGTTCCTCTGGCTAAGAAAGAAAATTTAGAGCATGCTGTTTTTGCAGTCTCACCGAGTGGAGAAGATGTTGGTTACTTTTTCAATATCATCGAAAAAGATTATTTCGTACTTAAGACAGTCGGCATTGATCCTGTTGCAAGAGGAAATGGCCTTTCAAACGCCATGCTTCACCACTGTCTTATCACTGCCGTACCAAAGGGGTTGGAAAAAACGATCTCCGCCCTGGTGAAGGCCGGAAATCAAAGCGAGTCCTACGGTAAAAAACAAAAACACCTGTGGACGCACGAATACACACTTTACAAAAAGGACTTGTAAGGAACGTTATGAGCAAAGTACCAGGACCTTCATTTTTAGAATTTGCGGCGAACACTCATAAACTTATTTGGAATCGCTTGGAGTATCTTGAAGAAACTCATCGTAAATACGGCGAAATCGTTAAGCTTCCATTTGGTGTGCGCACAAGCTACATCATTTTTCACCCTGATTTGTTTCAGCAGGTTTTGGTAAGTCACCACAAAAAATACTGGAAAGGCCGCACCTTTGAAAAAGCCAGTGGCTACCTTGGAAAAGGACTTGCGACCAGCGAAGGCGAAGAATGGCTGACACAACGTCGTAAAATGAATCCGCATTTGCATCGCGAAGCCTTAAGTGGACTCTCAGAGCTGATGGTTCATAACGTCGATAAAATGCTGGATCGTTGGGACGAAAAAAGAAAAAAAGGCGAATTGATTGAAGCCACTACAGAATTCCAGCGACTTGCAATGGAAATCGTAGCCCGTGCTCTTTTGGGATCTCAAGTTCCTGAAAAAGAAATCAACGACATCATCGAAGCTTTTAAATACGCGCTCCAATTTACGGTAGATCGCACTCTCAATCCATTGGACATTTCCGAGTCTTTGCCTTTGCCTTCCAATATTAAATTTAAAAGAGCCATGGAATTCTTAGACAGCGTCGTTTACCGCATGATTCGTGAAGAACGACAAAGAGAAAATCCCTCAGGCACTTTGCTTTCAATGCTTGTCTATGCTGAAGATCCTGAAACAGGCGCAAGAATGACCGACAAACAGCTTCGCGATGAAGTTTTGACGATGTTCTTGGGTGGAACAGATACCAGCGGCAACACAATGAGCTGGACTCTATATAATCTTTTTGCCCACCAGGATATTTACCAAAAGGCCGTTACCGAAGTCGATACGGCTTTGCAAGGGCGCTCGCCTGGCTTTATGGATTTGCAAAATCTTAATTACATCAAACGTGTGATTGAAGAGACTTTACGTCTTTATCCTCAGAACTACATCATGTCTCGCGACAACCTTGAAGAAGACGTGATTGGCGGTTACACGATTCCAAAAGATTCTACCGTATTTTTAGGAGTGTGGGTGGCGCATCGTCGCGGTGATTTCTGGGAAAATGCCATGACATTTAATCCGGACCGCTTTTTGCCCGAGAATCTTAAAGGGCGCCATCAACAAGTTTACCTTCCGTTCGGCGGTGGCCCTCGTAAATGTATCGGCTTTCAATTTGCATTTATGGAAATGACCTTTGCGATGAGTCGCATTGTGCAAAGATATAAATTTGAGATCACGAATTTTTCGCAAATCAAACCAAAACCAACTTGGTCTTTATGGCCAGGTCCGACGATGGATATTAAAATCACACCACGATGAATTGGAAAAGCCTGACTCCCCTTCTTTTGATTGTCTTTGTCGACATCCTCGGAATGATGATGATCATTCCGCTTTTGCCGTTCTTTGCGATCAAATTGGGAGCCAGCGTCTTTGAAACAGGAATAATCACCGCTTCCTACGCAGCGATGCAAATCATTTTCAGTCCTGTATTAGGCCGTCTTTCTGACCGTTTTGGTCGAAAGACTTTGTTACTTTTAAGTCAGTTCTTTTTGGCGAGCGGATTTTTCTTTCTCGCTTCAGCGCAAACTGTTGGGTTTGTTTTCTTTGCGCGCATTCTTTCGGGCATTGGCGCCGGAAATTTATCCTTGGTGCAGGCTATGATTTCCGATTCCACAGCAGATGAAAATAGAACCAAAGCTTTCGGTCTTTTCGGTGCGGTTTTCGGTCTCGCTTTAACCATAGGCCCTGCCATTTCAGGAGCTTTGGCGAAAATCAATTGGTCTGTGCCGATTTATTCTAGCTTCGCGCTTTCTTGCGTCAGTATTCTTCTGACAACCCTCTTGCTTCCAAAAGGTCTTCCATCAAAAGGAAAAGGCCCGGCTTTGGGAAGCGTTATTAAAAAATTCATTATTCAACCACGTCCTCGCCAGTGTTTTTTACAGTTTATTTTCTTTTTCTGTTCGTTTGCTTTTCTGATTTCGGGCTTGGGCCTCATCATGGAAATGCGCTTTACCAACAGTCATGGAGAAAAATACGGCCCTTCTGAAATCGGTTATCTTTTCGGAGCTCTTGGTATCATCGGCATCGTTATTCAAGGTTTTATGCTTCCGAAACTGGAAAAACGTTTTGGCGATAAAAATCTAAGTTCTACAGGTTTCATTCTTACATTGTTGGGCTACGTCGGTGTTGGTCTTTTCCAAAACGTTTTTTTATTTTTTGTGGCCTGCGGAGTTTTCGGTATTGGCAACTCTTTGATTCGTCCGACGGTGACCAGCCGACTGACCAAAAGCTTGCACAAATCAGAAGAAGGTTTGGCATTGGGTTTCTCCAATTCTCTTCAATCCTTGGCTCAAGTTTTATGTCCCCCTTTAGGGGCCTATTTTATTCAACAACAATGGGTTCCTCAGTTGGGTCTTCTTATGGCGGGACTTTCTTTATTAGGATATTTTGCGGGAGTAAAACAGTATGACAGCGTGGCTTAGTTTTATAAAAGAACGTTTGCCCTTGGCCTCTTATGCGCTGATCGTCGGTGGCTTTGTCATGACGGCGAAAGCCGTGACGCAAACACCATGGACGTGGGAACTGCTTATTCCTTTTGTCGGTTTGTTCTTTTTCTTTATTGAACTTCGTTTGATGGATGAACTGAAAGATTATTCAAAGGATGTGGTGGCTCATCCGCAGCGCCCTTTACCTCGCGGACTGATCAGTGTTTCGGCAATGAAAAAGGTTGTCAACGCAGGGCTTGTAGTGATGTGGGTTTTTGCCGGCCTTTCTTTTTTGCTCAATAGTGCTTCGGCAATTTCTTACGCCTTGACCGTTCTTTATCTTTATTTGATGTATAAAGAGTTCTTCGTCGGTGAAAGCCTTGCGAATAAACCGTTTCTTTATGCGTGCACTCATCAGATCATCATCGTTTTGCTTTTAGTCTATGCTGCAGCTTCTTTAAATCCAGAAGCCATTCATTCGGATTTGGCTTACCTTGCAGGCTTTGTGATCTTGGGATGCTTTTTTACTTACGAAGTCGCACGTAAAATGGATCCAAAGGCACATCCTATTCTAAAAACTTATTTGTCTGTCTATGGCAAAAAAGGTGTCACAGTTATCCTTATCTTCCTGCAGCTTGTAAGCTGGATCGCCGCGATTCTGATGAAAGAACAAGTTGTTTTATTTGGTCTTATCGCGGGCTCCGCTTTATTGTTCCTATCTTGGTTTGCCTTTATGACAAACGAAGCAAAGTTCAAACTTGTCGAAACAGCAGGAACTCTGTGTCTGCTTATTAGTTTATATGTCATTCCACTCAGCCTTTGGCTAACAAGAGGTTAATATGAAACGAATTTTTACTTCTGAAGACACTCTTGCCGTATTCAAAAAATCTGGCGGAGGAAAAGCCTACAATATGGCTCGCCTCACCCAAAAAGGAGTTCCAGTTCCGGAATGGTTCTGCGTAAGTGCAGAAGCTTATGAAGAATTTATCTCTTCAAACTCCTTAAATCCCGACAGTCTGATTGATCCGACTCAATTAGGAAAAAGTGCCGAAAATATTGAAGCCGCTTTTTTGAAAGCGCAGATTCCCTCGGCCTTGGTTAAAGAAATTGAATCCAATCTTGCGCGAATGCAACTCACGACCCAGTTCGTGGCTGTGCGATCCAGTGGCCTTGATGAAGACTCAGCACAGAACTCTTTTGCCGGACAGTTCTCGTCTTATCTTTTTCAAAAAGGAATGGATGCGATTTCATTGTCTTTAAAAAAATGCTGGGCTTCAGCTTTTTCAGAGAGAGCTCTTGCCTACCGTATTGAGCGAAACATCGGAATTAAAGGAATTTCGATGGGTGTTATCATTCAAAAAATGGTGAATGCAGATGCTGCGGGTGTGGCGTTCTCTAGAAATCCAATCAAAGCTCTAGACCGCGATCATCTTTTGGTGAGTTCCGTTTGGGGACTTGGAGAAGGTCTCGTGAGCGGTGAGCTTGACGCCGACCACTACGAAGTTCATCGTATTGATCTTACTTTCAAACCTCATATCGTAGATAAACCCGAAGCTCTTCGCCAGGCCCCTGAAGGGGGATTGGTGAAAACACATGTCGAAGCAAACTTAGTCAAAGCCTCATCATTAACTGATGCTCAGGTAAAAGAAGTTTCTAAGCTGGCTTTGGAATTAGAAAAGAAATTTGAAGCATCTCAAGATTGTGAATGGGCTTTTGAAAATGGCAAGCTTTACTGCGTACAAACCCGTCCTATCACTTCATTGCCGCCTGAGGAATTCTTCGATGCGCACATCAATGGCAGCGAAGCCACTCTTTGGGATAACTCAAACATTATTGAAAGTTATTCGGGTGTAACATCTCCACTGACGTTCAGCTTCGCCAGCCAGGCTTATCGTCAAGTGTACATCCAATTCTGCGAAGTGATCGGTGTGCCACAGTCTTTGATTGATAAGAACGAAAAAATGTTCCGCAATATGCTGGGCCTGATTCGCGGAAATATCTATTACAACTTGATCAATTGGTACAAGCTGATCTTGATGCTTCCGGGATCCAGTGACAATAAGGCTTTTATGGAAACAATGATGGGAGTAAAGCAGGGATTAAAACCTGAGTTCGCTCATTTGTTTGATTTTATGAAAACACCTGTACGCTATTCTCCCCCTCACAAAGCATGGCTTTTGACGATGACTTTGTGGCGCTTTTTAAGAATCAATAGCATCGTGACTGAGTTTCAAACTCATTTCACGGCGACCTACAATGGCGCCCGTAAAAAGAACTTCCGCGGTATGTCTTTAAACGAATTGCGCGAGTTCTATGAGTATTTGGATGGCGAGGTTTTGCGCAACTGGAAAGCTCCGATCATCAATGACTATCTTTGCATGGTCTTCTTTGGTCTTCTTAAAAAACTCACAGAAAAATGGGTGGCCGAAGGCAATGATGGAGCCTCTTTGCAAAACGATCTTCTTTGCGGTCAAGGCGATCTTGAATCCACGGAACCAACAAAAACACTGATGCGAATTGCAGCTTGGGTTGATAAAGGAAACCCTGCTTTGCGCGAATGGGTTTTGGCGACTCCTATTGATATCGCTTGGAAAACACTCACCGATGGAAAACATCCGGAATTCAAAGCAAAGGTCGATGACTTCCTGGATAAATACGGTTTCCGCTGTATCAATGAATTAAAACTTGAAGCGCAAGATCTTCATGACGATCCGACTTTTGCGATTGGCGCCATTCAAAGTTACGTGCGTATGAAATCTTACGACATCGAAGAGATGGAAAAGCGCGAGCTTGAAATCCGCCATAAAGCTGAAGCTCTTGTAAATCAAAAACTTTCGGGATTTAAACGCTGGTTCTATTTTAGAATCCTAAATCAAGCCCGCAAAGCGGTTCGCAACCGTGAGAATCTGCGCTTTGCCCGTACCAAAATTTTCGGTATTGCCCGTCATCTCTTCAGAGGTATCGGCTACCAACTCACTCGCTTGGGTCAGCTAGAAAATGAACGCGATATCTTCCTCCTCACTGTTGAAGAAATCATGGCCTTCATTGAAGGTCGTGCCGTTTCCTTAGAGCTTCGTAAAATCATTGAACTTCGTAAAGAAGAGTTTAAAGGTTATGAAGAATCTCTTCCACCACCGGATCGCTTTATGAGTTTCGGTGCTGCCGGTGTTGCGTGCAAATTCCCGCAAGTTCTTACCGATGGCGATTTGCTCCGAGGAGAAATTCCGCAATCTGACGATCCCAACGTACTTTACGGAGTTCCGTGCTGCCCAGGTGTGATTGAAGGTGTCGTGCGTGTTGTAAACAACATGAAAGACGCTGAAGGTCTTAACGGAGAAATTCTCGTCACGGGCCGAACAGATCCAGGATGGGTTCCCCTTTATCCGTCTTGCTCGGGGCTTTTGATTGAACGCGGAAGTCTTCTTTCTCACTCGGCCGTTGTCGCCCGTGAGTTGGGTCTTCCAACCATCGTCGGTGTCTCTGGCGGATTGATGACGAAATTAAAAACCGGACAACGCGTGCGAATTGATGCCGGAAAAGGCGAGATCCGCATTTTGACAGAATAAAAAAAGGGAGCACAATGCTCCCTTTTTCATTTCATCTCTAGTTAAAAACTAAAGTGACAATTGGCCTTTTTCAAACTGATCAAGCCCCTTCATGATCTGCTTCATCTGATCACTGAAAACGGTTGAAGGCTGGTCATCTAACTCTTTAGTCTTACATGGGACAGCACCGACAATCGCTTTAAAGGCGTTACATTTCACCGTCGTGAAGCAAGTCGTATTCGTACAAGCTACGGCATCACCTTGGAAGAAATTAAGCGTGCGATTGGACTCAAATGTCTTGTCATCGATGGCTTGCGCACAGGCATTTCTTCTGTTTCCACTTTTATCACCAGGGCACATCCAGTCTTTTACAACAGAAAGAACTTCTTCGCGTGACGACTGCAAAGAAAGTGGCGTGACAGAAGGAACTAAAAGTGTGTAGTGAATCAAAGCTTGAGGAATCAAACTATCAACGGTTGAAAACACTTTATAGAAACCCAAACCTTTGCTGAATTTACCTAAGCTATCTTGATAAGCGGCGTTCACAGGTTTTAAGCGCATGCATTTAAGACTTGTACACTCAATGCTACCACGAGTGATACGCGTCGTATTTCCAATACGGCTATAACCTTCTGGATATTGGCCGACATCATGATAATACCATTTGCCATCTGTCATCATTTCTTGGAAATCAGCGGCATTGAAACTTCCAAACACTGGACGACGCCACATTTTTGCAGCCGCTGGAGCCAAAAGCCATCCTGAGTTGCATGAGTGGAAAACAACGAAAGCATTAGGTGCAAGTACGCTTCCGATCTGTGGAAACTCTGCATCTTCTTGATCTAAGCGGTCCGTCTTAGATTGCAAACGGAAGCCGTTGTAAGTGTTGGCGTGACCAAAGAACTGTAACGATGTCACAGGTGAATTCAAATACTGAAGAGCTAAAACCAAACGGCCTTTTTCAAGGTCGTCTTTGTCGGCCTTGCGGAAACCAAAACCTGCTGATGCCAGCATATTTTTCTCATTTTCAAACGACTCGTTCACCGCACTGATAATAACTCTTTGTCTTTGTGGGAAACGATCGCGAGACACCTTTGCAGCTAAGATCGCGGCTTTCAAAAACTGCGTGCCTTGATCGTTACCGAAGCCTGCGACGAAGACATCCGTAGGAACACCTGCGCGAATCTGCGCCGGTTCTGAAGCGATAAAATAGGCTTTACTGTGTTGAGACCAAGCCCCCGCTACGATAAGGAAGGCTCCTACTAAAAGCTTTAGGTTCATACAACCCCACTTGTAAATTAAAGTGGGAGCATTCATATCACAGCCGCAATAAGACCTAAAGAATCAGCGACATTTTTGGGCTTCGCTTGTGAAAAGACTTCAATGAGGTCTCAGAAGTGTCAAAACTGTGTACACTTCTGAGACGGAATTAGTGGAAATCTATGGCAGCAAATTGATAAATGCGGTCGTAGCCTCATTGCCTTTTGCATCTTTCGAAATCGCACGCACTTGATAATAGATACCGTGAACAAGTCCGGAAATTTCCACGGTGTGATCTGTGAGAAGATTATTATCCACCTGAGTGAAGATCTCTTCACCTGTGTAGATATTCACGATATGCAGCTGACTGCTTGCGGGAACTGTGGTTTTCCATGTGATTGTGGCATTCGGCGCCACAGCGGAAGTCACTTGGAAATCGCTGATAGCCAATTTTTCTTCAACGCAAGGATTTTGCTGTCTTTCAGGCATTTTGAAATTGCCTGGAGCTACAACGTTCCAACCAGTCTTTTCAAGAATAGTCATAGCCGGCATTCTTTTGCCATTGCTAGAGTTAAAGAAAAAGTTATTGGTCGAAATACCACAAAGCGAATGATGCGAAGGTTCTTTCCAGGAGTGCGCTTTTTTATGAAGTTTCCAAATAAGAACGTTGGCGATGTGATAGCGAGGTCCCTGATAGTAAAGAATTTTTAAGGGCACTTCAGAATCTTTTTTCAAATTGATCGTACGATAAGGGCAGCCCATGCGAGTCGAGTGATTGCCGTCATTGTTGATCAACTCATTCCACTTATCACCTTCTTTAATGAAAACGCGGGAGCCGTCATCCGACAACGTCGCGATTTCATAGTCACCTTCTTTATCAGCATCCGTGAGTTTTAAAACAGACGTATATTCAATCGCAAAGTTTTCAATCAACTTATTGCCTTGAGAATCCGTGAGAACGTCACCATTTTGTGCTGAGAACCCTTCAGTAAAAGGACGTGTGGGGACATTGACGTCTGCAAAATACAAATTCTGATCCAGCTTTTGGCCTTTGTTAAAATAATCCAAAACGCTATTCACCTTCGTACCCATTTCAGGCGTGCGCAGAATAAGCTTACCCAAAAGACCCATTTCAGGAGAGGAACTGGAGTTATTTGAAAGAGGATCACATACGGTATTTGCCGGATCTACAGGAAAATCTATCGACCCCACAGAGGAACCCGTATTCGTGCGACTAATTCCTGAGAAAGAACAGGAAATCTTTTTTAACGTCCCTTTTTTATAACGAATGTCATCTTGCTGATTCTTTGCCTGTACAGACAAGGAAAATAGAAGTGCCGCGATAAATAGTGATTTTCCCATACAACGTCCCTCTTTAATCTCTACCTATAAGTTTAACAAAATTGTAAATGTTGTTAAAGAAATCTGGGAGCA